>CAIVCU010000266.1 GCA_903904495.1 uncultured Chlorobiaceae bacterium | reverse complement strand
CTGACCGACCGCAATATCACCAGAAAAATAGTAGCAGCATCCGGAGCCAGCCCCGGGGACAACATCCTGGAAATCGGCCCGGGGTTCGGCTCCCTGACAAGAGAGATCATTGACATCTGTCCTCTCTTTACTGTCATTGAAAAAGATCGGAAGCTGGCGGAATTCATCCGTACCGAGTATCCGGAACTGAACCTTATTGAGGGCGATTTTCTTGAAATTGACCTTGAACCGCTTGCCAGAGAAAAACCTTTAAGAGTTCTCGGCAATATCCCTTACTCCATTACAACGCCCATTCTTTTCAAACTGCTTGAACACCGCCACTCCCTTATCTCAGCAACCCTCATGATGCAGCATGAAGTGGCAATGAGAATAGTTGCCAAACCTGGCACAAAAGAGTATGGAATCCTTGCCGTCCAGATGCAGGCATCATTTCAAGTCAACTATCTCTTCAAGGTCGGACGAAAGGTCTTTCGACCGCAACCGGGAGTCGACAGTGCAGTTATCCGCATGACGCCAAATAAAAATGACCGGATGGAAGATCAGAAAGGATTCAGCCGATTTATCCGGACAGCCTTTCACCAGCGCCGCAAGACACTTCTGAACAATTTAAAAGAGAGCTATAATCTTGAGCTGGTTGACAGAAATACACTCACACTTCGCGCCGAAGCACTTTCGATCGAAGATTTCTTCAAACTTTTCAGCCAGTTGAGGCCGCTTCCGTAACAAATTTCAATAAAAAAATGACCACCTCATTACCTTCCGCAGGGCTCCTGCAATACCTGAAGGTGGCATACAAACCTCTCTTCAGGGGTTCTTACAAAAATATCCTCCTTTCCGACAAGAAATGTTCATTGTTCAAATGTGTATTTTTTGTTAACATTAGGTTTATCACTAACAAGCCATTCCAGTTCATGCTCCTCTTTTACCTTGCCATCAATTGTTGTACTTATAGTAATCCACCCTCCCTTCTTTTTCATTAAATCATCTTTATCCGGGGGTCACTCGTATGCCGCAGTCCTTCAATGCCGTTTATCAGAACTCAATTCAGAATCCGGAAGCTTTCTGGGGAGACGCCGGAGAAAAGCTTCACTGGTACAAAAAATGGAATACGGTTTTAGACACAAGTAACCCTCCCTTTTACCGATGGTTTGCCGGAGGAGTAACAAACACCTGCTACAATGCCCTTGACCGCCATGTTGATGAAGGACGCGGCAACCAGTTAGCCGTTATTTATGACAGCCCGGTAACAGGAACCAAGCAACGCTATACCTACCGTGAGTTTCGTGACATTGTAGCACTCTTCGCCGGAGCACTGCAGTCACGTGGAGTCCGCAAGGGGGACCGGGTTATCATCTACATGCCCATGATACCTGAAGCTGTTGTTGCCATGCTTGCCTGTGCAAGAATCGGCGCGATCCATTCCGTTGTGTTCGGAGGTTTTGCTTCTCATGAGCTTGCCATACGGATTGACGACTGTAAGCCAAAAGTCATCATTTCAGCATCATGTGGCATTGAACACAGTAAAATTATTGATTATAAACGACTCCTTGATTTTGCCATTGAACTGGCCCACTTCAAGCCTGAAATCTGTATCATCAAACAACGTGACCAGCTCAAGGCAGAACTGAACGAAGAACGGGATCTTACCTGGAACCAGTCTCTTCTCGGTGCAGAGCCTGCACAATGTGTCCCTGTTGAATCTTCCGATCCCCTCTACATTCTCTACACGTCAGGCACAACCGGCAAGCCTAAAGGCATTGTCCGCGATCATGGCGGGCACATGGTAGCCCTGCAATGGTCAATGAAAAACATTTATAATGTCGAACCTGGAGAAGTTTTCTGGGCAGCAAGTGACGTCGGCTGGGTTGTCGGCCACTCCTATATTGTGTACGCTCCCCTTCTTCAGGGCTGCACCACCCTGATTTTTGAAGGCAAACCGGTCGGCACCCCCGATCCGGGAACCTTCTGGAGAATCATCAGCGAATACAACGTATCGGTACTCTTTACGGCACCAACTGCGTTCAGGGCCATCAAAAAAGAAGATCCGAACGGCACCTATCTCAAAAACTATGATTTAGGAAATTTCCGTACACTGTTTCTTGCCGGAGAACGGGCTGATCCCGATACGGTAAGATGGGCTGAAGAAAAACTCAAAGTACCGGTTATTGACCATTGGTGGCAGACGGAAACCGGATGGGCAATTGCAGCAAACTGTCAGGGCATTGAACCCGGACCGGTCAAATACGGATCAGCATCAAGGGCGGTTCCCGGCTATAATGTCCAGGTCATTAATGCAGATATGCATGAGCTTCCAGCAGGGCAGATGGGCGATATTGTTGTAAAACTGCCTCTTCCTCCTGGCTGTATGCTCACCCTGTGGAAAGCCGACAACCGGTTTGTAGACAGCTATATGACAGAGTTTCCCGGATACTACCAGACCAGCGATGCCGGCTTTATCGACGAAGAGGGCTACATTAATATCATGTCGCGCACTGATGATATTATCAATGTTGCCGGGCATAGACTTTCAACCGGTGGAATTGAAGGTGCGCTCTGCGAACATCCTGATGTTGCTGAAAGCGCTGTAATCGGCGTTCATGACGACCTGAAAGGTCAGGTACCGCTTGGCTTCCTTGTTCTTAAAAACGATGTCGAAACACCGCACAACCTTATTATCAAGCACGTTATAGAGTACGTCCGTGAGAATATCGGGCCGGTTGCTTCGTTCAAGAGCGCGATTATTGTTAATCGTCTGCCGAAAACCAGGTCAGGAAAAATACTTCGCAGCACCATGAGAAAAATTGCCAACGGTGAAGAGTATACCATGCCCGCCACGATTGACGATCCGATGATTCTCGAAGAGATAACAACTGTACTGCAAACAATCGGCTATGCACAGAACAAGCCAAAAAAACCCGCAGCAAAAAGTAAATGATTACAAAAATTGACCACATAGCAATTGCCGTTCAAAATCTCGAAAGTGCACTCGAAACGTTCCAGAACGTTATCGGGTGCACCAGGGAGGCAATCAGGATTGAAGAGGTTGCTTCTGAAAAAGTAAGAGTGGCATTCATTACTGTAGGAGAAACCAAAATCGAACTGCTTGAGCCGCTGAGCGATGAAAGCCCGATTGCAAAATTTATTGCAAAAAACGGGGATGGAATGCATCATATAGCACTTCAGACAGACGACATCAACAAAGAAACCGATCGACTTGAATCCCTGAACATTAAACCACTCAGCCAGCCAAAAGAGGGGGCAGGCGGAAAAAAAATCATGTTTCTTCATCCAAAAGAGACAAACAAGGTACTTATTGAGTTTGCGCAGAAAAAGCATTAACCAATCAAGACAAAGAAGCTTGTAACCAGTGAAACATTTTTATCTGCCTTTTGAAAAAAGAGAGGGCTTCAGCTACTCTCACGAGAGTATTGAAAAACTCACCGAATACGAAAAGTATCAGCTCTCCTTTCACCCCGAACGCCCCAAACATCTTGACTACCTGACAGTATTTGATGACGCTGAAGAGTGTCTCGAGAACAATCTGCACGGCAGCTGCATCATCCAGACTCACAGGGCGGTTCTCCGCAATGGGACAAATGCATGGCCGGTCATGCTTATCGGGCAGCAGTCAGGACCGACATCTGATTTCATGCTCATGCGGAAACTGTTGAGAAATCCTGTTGAGATGCAGAAATGGAATCAGGGCATGCCTACACCTGCAGCGTTTGAAAAAGCAATCGATGCCATTAAACTGGCTGAAGAAGAAAACCGTATCATCATTACGGTTATTGACACTGCTGGTGCTGATCCAACCGAACAGTCGGAAGCTGGCGGCATTGCCTGGAAGATCGGACGATGCATGCAGTTACTGGCTGAAGCAACTGTTCCAACCTTATCAGTTATTATCAACCGGGGCTGCAGCGGCGGAGCCATTGCTCTGACCGGATGCGATGCGGTTCTGGCGATGGAATACTCCACCTACATGGTTATTTCGCCTGAAGCATGTTCATCAATCCTCTTCCGCACAAGGGAAAAAGCCGGTTTTGCTGCTGAAATTTCGCAGATAACAGCACAGGAGGCGTTGAAAAACCGCATCATTGATGACATTATCGAAGAACCTGAAGGCCCGGCACACCATTTCCGTGAGTCTGCCCTTCAGTCGTTCAAAACTTCAATGGCTAAGTGGCTTGACAAACTGAGTAAAATACCCCCGCAACAGATCTTTGCACAAAGAATGGAACGCTGGGAAAAAATCGGTCAGTGGAATACAATTTCCGAAGAGGAGATTGTCGCCTTCGAAAAACAGGTATCCTTCTTCATCCCTAAACCGGAAAATGTTCTTTTCGTCGCCCGGCACAAAAACTGCCATAACATCGTGGGCAAAAAGGTGCTCGACCCGATTCTTTACACGAAACTGCTCGCAGACAATTTTGTGTGCGAAACGTGCGGACACCGCTATGTCCGACTGACTGCCCATGACTACATCAATCTGATCCTTGACCCCGGCTCTTTTCAGGAACATCAGGAAACACGCTACATTGTTGACAAGGATATCCTTCATTTTCCCGATTACCAGCAAAAAGTCGAAGATGCCCAGCACAAAACCGGTGCTGCCGCATCGTTTATAACAGGCGATGCCACCGTTAACGGGGAGCCTGTTGTCTTTTGTGCAACCAACTTCAACTTCCTTGGTGGTTCTTTCTGCATGACGACTGCAGAAAAAATCTGGCGAGCCAGCAAAATAGCCATCAAACGGGGAGTTCCCCCTTATTGTCCAGGCAACGGGTGGCGGTGCGAGAATGCATGAAGGATGTTCGTCGATGGTCGGACTCCCCAAGCTGCATGTAGCCATATCAAGTGTTGAAAAAACAGGTCTCCCTGTCATCTCCATCATTACCGATCCGACGCTCGGCGGCGTGGCTATTGGTATCGCATCGAGGGGTATCAAACTCTTTGAACACAATGCAGGGAACATCGGATTTTCCGGTAAACGGGTCATTGAGCAGTATACTGGAAAACCGACAACAAGAGACTTTCAGACAACCTGGTGGCTGCAGCAGAAAGGATTTGTTGAAAGGACAGCTCTGCCGTCAAAAATAAAATTTTCAATCTCCGAAATTCTCAACGAACACAAAATCGAGCACAATCTGCTGGAAGAGCAGGAGGCGTAGATTGCCTGTTTTGTATGAACCACTCTAAACGAAGATATGACACACTCCCGGCCTGATTCTCTTTTTCATGAGTTCCCGGCGGTAAGCCGGGAGGAGTGGAAAAAAAAGGCTATAGCCGAGCTCAAGGAAACTCCCTACGACAGCATTGTCTGGCATACGCCGGACGGCTTTGCGCTTGAGCCCTGGTACAGCCATGAAGAAAACACACAACCTCCCTGCATACCACTCGATAAAGCGGTCAACAGCTGGAAAAGCTGTCGGCAGATTATCGTACGTGACCCTCAAGCTGCAAACCGGTCTGCATTAAAATGCTTTGAACTGGATGCCGCAGCAGTTGAATTTCTGATAGCCGACCCATCACTCTGCACTCCGGAAAATCTTACAATACTCCTTACAGGAATTAAACCCTCTGCTGCAGCTGTATACTTTTCCGGTACACTGCCCCCTGAGGCTGACCTTCTGAAAACCCTCCTTGCCATTCCAGGGTTTACCGACAACTCCGGTGGTCTGCTTGTCGATGCACCGGTTGGCACAAGCAGTAAGGATGCTGAGCTTTTCGCCTATGGAACATCACTGCCGGAGTTCCGGTTTCTCGCTGTCGATACAATACCCTGGCATGAGAAAGGCTCAACCGCTGTGCAGGAAATTGCGCTTGCTCTTGCCGGAGTGAGCGACGCTCTTCACCGTTATCTCAAAGCAGGAGTTCCGGCTGACACCATTGCATCAGCCATAACCATCATCCTGCCGATTTGCTCAAGCCATTTTACTGAACTGGCAAAACCAAGGGCACTGCGCTTCCTCCTCGGACATCTTCTGAAAGCATACGGTGCATCAGCGGCTTCACGTCCATCCCTTTTTGCACGAACATCCGAGAGAAACCGCTCTCTGCTCGATCCCTACACCAATGTCCTCCGGCTGACAACTGAAGCGGTTTCTGCTGTGCTCGGAGGTTACGACACGCTGCAGATAGGTGCTTTTGATACCGGTCTTTCAGTAAACCCTGACATTGCTGAGCGAATTACCGCCAACATTCATCTTCTTCTCAAGGAAGAGGCCTCTTTCGACCGCGTTCTTGATCCTGCGCATGGCTCTAACTACATCGAGGCCCTGACAAGAAAACTTGCCGACTCCGCATGGACACTCTTCAAGGAGATTGAAAAAGAGGGCGGTCTTGCTGAAGCTGTAAAGAACGGTTTAATCCAGGCAATGATTTCGAAAGTTGAAACAAAACGTCGCAAAACCCTCGGCAACCGGAAAAATACACGTATCGGTGTCAACCGGTATCCATGGCCTCTCTTGACCGAGCAGGTTGAAAACATTGATGCACTCGAACAGGCAATGGCCAACCTGCCTGAAGGAAATGAAACCTCCGGATATGAGTTGTTGCGTCTTAAAACCCTCTCTTTCAGCATCAGAACGGGACATTCACCATCTGTATTTATCTGGATGCTGGGTGACCCCGCCGTAAGCTTCCGGCAGGCGGGATTTGCAGAAGACTTTTTCAATTGCGGCGGATTTACCATCGCAGGCCGGGCATCACTTCCTCTTGAAGAGAGCTCATACAACGCTGCGCTGCAAAGTGAGCCCGACATCATTGTTCTCTGTATCGCAGAAAAAGATCCCGTACCAACCGCGGAAGCTCTTGCTGAGAGACTCCGCACTCTTAAACCCGGCATTATCACGGTCATGGCTGGTAAACCGCCTGAAACGCATGAACAGCTTCTCAATGCTGGCATTGACAGCTTTATTTATACAGGCGTCAACGTTCTTGAAATGCTGAAATCCTACCAACATAAAACCGGAGTGAAATGAGACCGGACTTTTCTGAGATTGATATATTTTCTTCCAATCCCGCAACTATTCAAGAGAGCCCGGAGGTTCAACCTGAAACCTGGACGACGGCAGAAGGTATCGGCATAAAATCCATATACCGCGAGTCTGACATTTCAGAGGCTGAGCATCTGAACTTTGCACCAGGTTTTGCTCCCTACCTTGGCGGGCCCTACACCACCATGTACACCACAAGACCGTGGACAATCCGCCAGTATGCAGGATTTTCAACAGCCGAGGAATCAAACCGCTTTTACCGCCAGAATCTCGCTGCAGGCCAGAAAGGCCTTTCCGTTGCATTCGATCTCCCAACCCACCGCGGGTACGATTCGGATCATGAGCGGGTCGTTGGCGATGTCGGCAAAGCCGGTGTAGCTATCGACTCGATTGAAGACATGAAAATTCTCTTCGATCAGATTCCGCTCGGCGATATTTCGGTCTCCATGACCATGAACGGAGCGGTACTCCCAATCATGGCATTTTATATCGTGGCAGCCGAAGAACAGGGTGTGGCGCCTGAAAAGCTCAGCGGTACGATCCAGAATGATATTCTCAAAGAGTTCATGGTGCGCAACACCTATATCTACCCGCCTGAACCCTCCATGAGAATTATCGCCGATATTTTCAGCTATACCAGCAGCCATATGCCGAAGTTCAACTCCATCAGCATATCGGGGTATCATATGCAGGAAGCTGGTGCAACGGCTGATCTTGAGCTTGCATTCACCCTTGCCGATGGACTTGAATACATCCGTACCGGCCTCAAGGCAGGGCTCGACATCGATGCTTTTGCCCCCCGCCTCTCCTTCTTCTGGGCAACAGGCATGAACTATTTCATGGAAATAGCAAAATTGCGCGCGGCAAGAATGCTCTGGGCTAAAATTGTCAGCCAGTTCAATCCGAAAAACCCGAAATCCCTGATGCTCCGCTCGCACTGCCAGACCTCAGGCTGGAGCCTGACAGAGCAGGACCCCTTCAACAACATTACACGTACCTGTCTTGAGGCCCTGGCGGCAACGCTCGGCCACACCCAGTCACTGCACACCAATGCACTTGACGAAGCCATCGCACTGCCTTCACCCTTTTCAGCAAGAATAGCCCGTAACACCCAGCTGTATCTGCAGGAAGAGACCGATATCACCAAAAGCATCGATCCCTGGGCTGGCTCAGGTTATGTCGAATACCTTACCGGAGAGCTTGCTGCAAAAGCATGGAAGATCATCAGCGATATCGAAGCCGCAGGTGGTATGGTCAAGGCTATTGAACAGGGACTGCCAAAACTTCAGATCGAAGAGGCCGCAACCCGCAAACAGGCTCGAATAGACAGCGGCAAAGAGATTATTGTCGGCGTTAACGGCTACAAAACCACCAGCAAAACTGATATCGAACTGCTCGAAGTGGACAACACCGTCGTTCTCGAGCAGCAGCTCCGGCGCCTTGCAACGCTGAAGGCCGAGCGAAACAACGAAGAGACTGAACTCGCCCTCAAGGCAATTGAAAATGCCGCAGCAACAGGCGACGGCAATCTGCTTGAACTGGCCGTTGACGCTGCAAGAAAAAGAGCTACATTGGGAGAAATATCATTGGCCTG
>CAIVCU010000265.1 GCA_903904495.1 uncultured Chlorobiaceae bacterium | reverse complement strand
CTGTTACCAGCTTCCCGCTGTCTTGCTGCCCGGAACTTGCATAGTGATAAGTCCTCTTATCTCGCTGATGAAAGATCAGGTTGATGGGGCAAGGGTTAATGGTATTCGCGCGGCGTTCTTGAACAGCTCTCTCATGCCCGAAGAGCGGGACAAAGTGATCAAGCAGCTTCTCTCCAACTCTCTTGATCTGCTCTATGTTGCTCCTGAGCGCTTTTCTCTTGACAGTTTCAGGGAAATGCTTGGCAGGGTGAAGATCAGTATGGCAGTGATTGATGAAGCTCACTGTATTTCAGAGTGGGGACACGATTTCCGGCCCGACTATCTCTCTCTTTCCGCTCTGGTTACCCTCTTTCCCGATCTCCCTGTTGCTGCATTTACAGCTACAGCCACTCATGTAGTTCAGCAGGATATTCTTGATAAACTTGCTCTCCGCAATCCCTTCATTGTCAGGGCCTCGTTTGATCGTCCAAACCTTTCTTACGATGTGCGGTTTAAAGAAAATGTAGACGCACAGCTTGTTTCACTCTTAAAAAAGAACGAGGGTAAAGCTGGTATTATATATCGTACCAGTCGCAAAAGCGTTCACGATACAGCAGAGACCCTCAAGGCAAAAGGGTTTCGTGCCCTCCCTTATCACGCGGGTCTCAGTGATGACGATCGCAAAAGACATCAGGAAGCCTTCATTCGCGATGAAGTCGATGTCATCGTGGCCACAATCGCTTTCGGAATGGGTATCGATAAATCCAATATCCGTTTTGTGATTCATGCCGACCTTCCAAAAAGCATCGAAAACTACTATCAGGAAACGGGCCGGGCAGGTCGCGACGGTGAAGCTGCGCAATGTACCCTTCTCTTTTCTCATGGTGATATCAGCAAGCTACGCTTCTTTATCGATGCTATGATTGACGAAACTGAACGGAAAAGGGCACTTGAAGCGCTTTCGAAAGTTGTTTCCTTTGCCTCAACCTCTGTTTGCCGGCGCCGAAGCCTCCTTGACTATTTTGGTGAACACTATCCGCATGTTAATTGCAGTTCGTGCGATATCTGCCTTGGTACCCGTGAAGTAGTTGACTGTACGCGCGATGCACAGATGCTGCTTTCAGCCATTGTCCGCACTGAAGAGCGGTTCGGAGCGATGCATATTGTCGATATCGTCATTGGAAGTAATAACCGGAAAATACGTGATTTTGGACATGATCGTCTTAAAACCTTTGGAGTAGGCAAGAGTAAAAACAAACAATACTGGAGGCAACTCGTTGATGAACTTCTGGCTCAAAAAGTTATTGAAAAATCAGAAGGACTCTATCCGACACTTTTTCTTTTGCCAAAGGCTGTTCAGATTCTGAAACATCAGGAGAGTATCGATATGGTGCAGATTGTGGATAAAAAGAAAGAAAGAGAACGGCATAACGTCATTGAAGTGTCGGGAGCTCCCTATGATCCAGAGCTTTTTGAACTTCTGAGAGTTCTTCGCAAGGAGATATCCAAAGAGCAGGGCATTCCGCCTTACATGGTTTTTTCAGACCCTTCTCTTCATGAGATGGCATCAATGTTTCCCCGTACTGCTGAATCCATGCTGGCGGTTTCAGGAGTTGGAGAAGTCAAGCTTGAACGCTATGGGCGTCGTTTTATCCGCCTCATCGAACGCTATTGTACCGATCACCCTGAACGCGCAGCTTAAGAGTACTGGCTGGCGATATCTCTCTGATTGACATGAATCGTTTTCCTCTGTAAATAAACCACAATTCATATATTAAGGCGTAAGGCTTTCGTGAAAAGTCATGATGTCCCGTTCTTTTAGTTTTTGTTGGAACGGGTTTTTTTAAGTAATAGGTCAGATCGTAATATTGTTATGCAGCTTACAGCTAAACTCTCGGCAATTCTTCCTGAACAGACAGGTGCGGGAAAGAATGGGCAATGGAAAAAACAGGATATTATTGTTGAAACTGACGGTCAATACCCCAAGAAGGTTTGTATTTCGTTGTGGGGAGATAAGTTTGACAGAAATATACTGAGAGTGGGAAACAGGCTGACGATCTCTTTTGATATTGAAAGCAGAGAGTTTAATGGTAAATGGTATACCGATGTAAAAGGCTGGAAGGTAGAGTCTGCCAATCAGAGCGCTTCTTTACAGGCTCAGCAGGCAGAGTCTTATACTCCTCCGAGCTACGGACATGAAGGCGGGAGTGCCATAGTGGATGATGATTGCCCTTTTTAATTCAGGCAAAGGGAACATTCACTTTTATTGACCCTTTCATTAAAGACATGTATTTATTTTTTGATACAGAAACAACAGGATTACCTGTAAATTGGCGTGCATCGGTGACCGACGTCAATAACTGGCCCAGACTTGTGCAGTTGGCATATTTATATTGTGAAGCTGATGGCAATGTCTTGATGTCTGGAGATTATATCGTTAAGCCTGAAGGATTTTTAATTCCGCAAATTGCTTCAGGAATTCATGGAATTTCAACAGAAAGAGCGAAAATTGACGGAGTTTTGCTGAGGGATGTTCTTCAGCAGTTTGAAAAGCTGATTGCTAAAGCAGAAATTCTTGTCGCTCACAATATGTCGTTTGATGAAAAGATTATAGGAAGTGAATTCATAAGAGCCGGAATGCCGAATGCATTGTCGTCAAAAAGAAAAATATGCACAATGGAAAGAACTACTGATTTTTGTGCCCTTAAAGGTCCGTATGGTAACAAATGGCCGAAGTTGACTGAACTGCATTATACATTGTTCGGTTCAGGATTTGAAGAGGCGCATAATGCGGCAGTTGATATTCAAGCTACAGCGAAATGTTTCTGGGAATTGAGGAGAAGGGGAATTATCGAATAATCTTGTTCTCAATGGACAGTTTCTTGAACAACAGAAATTATGGAGAGTGATTATGCGACTTTCTGGGAGGATTGCTCTCGTTACAGGTGCTGCCGGTGGAATTGGCAGGGCTGTGGCACTCTGTTTTGCTGGGCAGGGCTCAGTTGTCATTGTAAGTGACATCGATGCTTCAAGATGTTCCGAAACTCTTGAGCTTATTGAAAAAGCTGGGGGGAGTGGTTGGTTGGTTCAGGCTGATGTTATGCATGAAGACGAAATCCGCTTACTCTACCAGCAGATAGTGGATCGGTTCGAAAAGCTTGATATTGTAGTAAATATTGCAGGTGGCGACTGTGAGCCTTCAGCTGATGTCGAGGATATTGATTACGGTAGGATGAGTGCCAATCTTGACCTCAACCTTAAGTCCTGTATTCTCTCTTGTCGCGAGGCGGCGCGGGTGATGAAACCGCAGGGGTACGGGAGGATTGTCAACATGAGTTCGCTTGTGTATCGGGGGAGCCCGAATCAGTTCTCTTATGCTGCGTCTAAAGGAGGCATTTACGCCTTTACCCGTTCGCTTGCAATGTCGCTTGGTAGATTTGGCATAACGGTTAATGCGCTTGCGCCGGCTCTTGTGGAAGTTCCGGCATTTGTAAGGGCACTGGGTCCTGAACGCTGGGAAATGTTGCAGAAGGATTGTGCACAGCGCTATCCCCTTGGGCGGGTTGCCACGCCTGATGATGTTGCCCTGTGTGCGCTTTTTCTGGCGTCCGACGATGCTGCGTTTATTACAGGGCAGATTATTGAGATTTCCGGGGGAGCAAGACTGTGAAGATGGAAGCAGTCATGATTGATACTAGACAGGCAACACAAAAGATAATTAACATTCTTTATAGATCTAATGACGATACGAACAGGCTTTGATAGTATGAAACCGATAGAAAACATTCCTCGCGAAATCCCTTTCAATTATACATCTGCAGGCGACCGGCAGGCGATATCGTTTCTGCTGGGGCCTTATATTGTCCGCATGCTTGATGAACTGCGTGAACTGCGGGTGACCGGTAGGTCTGCTCGTTTGCTCATGGGGATTATTGGAGAGATTCTTATTCACCGCCGAAATCCATATCTTTTTCAGGAGCTGGTGGATTCAGTTGCTCGCCGCCGTCGCCTTTTTGAACGGGCATTTAACGAGCTTGATACCATTTCGGACATGGCAAACGGCGAAAGCCGCGTTTCGGCGATCGTTGTGGCGGTGCGTGAGCAGCTTGAACGTTTCCGTTCTGCTGTTGAAAAAACACCTGAACTTCGCCGCCGTATGAAGCGGGAACTTGGTGCTGTTGTCGGAGCTAAAAATGTTCTTTTTGATCCGTTTTCACTTGCAGCTCACGCTACTGACGCTACCGATTGGAGGCTTCATCTTCCTTCTGCAGTTGTGACACCTGATCAGGAGTCTCAGGTTGCACCACTGATCACAGCTATAGCCGGGCTTGGACTCAATATTATTCCCCGAGGAGCAGGTACAGGGCTTACTGGTGGAGCTGTCCCTCTGAGATCAAGGTGTGTGATTATCAACATGGAAAAATTGAATCATATCAAGGGTATATCGGTTCGGGATTTTCAACTTGAAAACGGGCAGATATCTCAGGCATCCGTGATTGAAGTTGAAGCTGGAGTGGTTACAGAAAAAGCTATGGAGGAAGCTGACGAACATGGTCTTGTGTTTGCGACTGACCCGACAAGTGAGTGGTCCTGCACCATCGGAGGAAATATTGCTGAAAATGCCGGTGGAAAGATGGCGGTTCGATGGGGTACCTGTATCGACAACCTGCTTGAGTGGCGAATGGCAATGCCTTCAGGTGAAAACTGGACGGTCAAACGTGTTGATCACCGGCTTCGAAAAATCCTGCATGAGGATACTGTTGTTTTTGAAGTGTGGAATCAATCCGGTAACCGACTTGATCGTATTGAGTTGCTTGGTACCGATATTCGCAAAAAAGGACTGTGGAAGGATATTACCAATAAGGCGCTTGGCGGAGTTCCTGGTCTTCAGAAAGAGGGAACAGACGGGGTGATTACCTCGGGTGTTTTTGTGCTTTATCCGAAATATCCTGAAAAAAGAACACTCTGTCTCGAGTTTTTCGGGCCCGATATGGATGAGGCAAGCCGCGTGATTCTTGAGCTTTCGAAAATTTTTCCTCTCTACTCGGAGAATAAGGAAGCACTTCTTGCTCTCGAGCATTTTGATGATGAGTATATCAGGGCTATCGACTACAAGGTAAAAGCTCCAAGAGCTCAGACTCCGAAAGCAGTGCTTTTGATTGATATAGCAGGTAATTCTTCCGAGGAGGTGCAGAATGGCGTTGAACGTTTGGAAACCCTGCTTAAGCTCCATCCCAATACCATGATGTTTTTGGCCAGGGACAATGCGGATGCTGTTCGTTTCTGGGCCGATCGTAAAAAGCTTGGAGCGATTGCCCGGCGAACCAATGCCTTCAAGCTCAATGAGGATATTGTTATTCCTCTAGAGGCGCTTGCCGTTTTTTCCCGATTTATTGATGAGCTCAATATTATAGAAGAACGATATGCACAGCACTGCTTTGTTGAACGTTCCCGTACTATTTTTGCAACCACAAAAGTAACCGGGGATGGAGGCCGTTTTGCCTCGAAGATTCCTGCGGGGTTGGAGCTTTGCCGCGTTTTCGATGAAAGGATACTATTGGCACCGGAGGAGACGCTTCGTTCACTTGATATTGTGCAGGAACTCAGCCGGGAACTGGGAGAGCTGGTGCAGGGGTATCCTGAAATGGAGGTTGCATTTGAAAAAGCATATACGTATGTCCGTGACAGACGGATTGTGCTGGCAACACACATGCATGCCGGAGATGGAAATGTTCATGTTAATGTACCGGTGCTTTCCAACGACAGACCGATGCTTGAGCGGGCTGATAAAGTGATTGATAATGTCATGGAAAAAGTTGTTTCACTCGGCGGAGTAGTGTCGGGCGAGCACGGAATTGGTGTCACCAAACTGAAGTACCTTGATCCGGCAATTGTCGAAAAGCTTACTCAATATCGTCGCAAGGTTGACCCGAATGGGATTATGAATCCGGGAAAACTTGAAGATTATGAAGCGCTTGCTCATATTTTTACTCCGTCATTTAATTTGCTCGAACTTGAAGCGCATATTCTCCGGCGAGCTCAGATCGAGGAACTTTCAAAAAAGGTTGACTACTGTATCCGATGTGGTAAGTGCAAGACTGATTGCTGCGTTTATTATCCGTCACGGGGAATGTTTTACCATCCGCGGAACAAGAATCTTGCGATTGGTTCATTGATTGAGGCGCTTCTTTTTGATGCCCAGCGCGAGCGTTCTACCGATTTTGCGCTTCTGAAGTGGCTTGAAGAGGTTGCCGATCACTGTACGATCTGCCATAAATGTTTAAAGCCTTGTCCGGTAGATATCGATAGCGGTGAGGTGTCGGTGCTGGAACGTGAAATCCTTTCGGAATGGGGGTACAAGCACTCGTCTCCTCTCACAGAACTGACCTTGCGTTATCTTGATAGTCGGTCGCCGGTTTTTAATTCGATTTTTCGCAGAGCTGTTCTGAGGATTGGTGGAGCCGTTCAGCGTGCAGGCAATAAAATCTCCGCGCCGTTGCAGCCGGAACTTGATCCTCCGGATTTATATCCATTAAGGCTTCTGCGTTCACCTGTTCCACAGGTAGCCGAAAAGACCTTGCGTGATGTTCTTCCTGAATGCGGACCTGACCAGGTGATTGTTTTAGAACCTTCCGGCGAGGTTAAAAGTAATGTTTTTTATTTTCCGGGTTGCGGTTCCGAACGAATGAACTCTTCAATCTCGATGGCTGCCATTCATGTGCTGCTTGAACTTGGAGTGAGAATCGTGTTGCCGCCGCCATTTCTCTGCTGCGGCTTTCCTGCTCATGTTAATGCCAAGACTGACCAGTATTCCAGTATTGTTCTTCGTAACACCGTGATGTTCAGCCAGATCAGGGAGATGTTCTCCTATCTTGATTTTGACGCATGCATAGTTACCTGTGGTACCTGTATGGAAGGGCTCGATGCCATCGAAACAGGCAAGCTATTCGGTGGAAAAATTATTGATGTTGCCGCTTATGCTCTTGACAAAGGCCTGAAACTTGATAGCAAAAGAGAATATCTTTACCATGCTCCCTGCCATGATTCTCTTTCCGGGAAAGCACTTCAAACGCTTCGCAATATTGGCGGTTTCGGAAACGTCTCACCAGTACCGCATTGCTGTTCTGAGGCTGGTACACTCGCTTTATCCCGGCCAGATATTACCGATTCCATGCTTCACCGTAAAAGGGATGCCGTTACGGAAGTTATGCATGGAAAAAAGAAAGCAGTTATTTTGACCAATTGCCCATCCTGTATACAGGGTCTTGGAAGGAATCTCGATCTTGGCATTGAACCACGGCATATTGTAGTTGAGCTTGCTGAAATACTGTCTGGTACAGGATGGGTGGATAAGATGCTGCAACAAGTATCCAAAGCATCAGTGATAAGCTTTTAAAGATTCAAAAGTGAAATATTCCATTTTACAAACAACCCCACTTGATTCTTTGAATTCTTTAAGAGTATCTTATTTCTAAGCTTGAAATGATAGCGTGATATTGATTATCATCAGGCTACCGTAACGACAACATTTCTGAATGTTTGGGGTTAGTAGACATTGTGTTATTCAACCATCAGTAAACAGGAAAAGAACTATGAAAAAATCAATCTGGCTTGCTGCAGGAATTGCGGGACTGTTTTTAGGTAATCCACTTACTGATGCTCAAGCAGAGGTGGGTATTCGTCTCGGAGATGTCCGTGTAGGTATTGGGGACAGACCTCATTTTG
>CAIVCU010000264.1 GCA_903904495.1 uncultured Chlorobiaceae bacterium | reverse complement strand
GGGAAAGGAAATCAAAACTCCTCAAACGCCGAAACTTGTCCGCTACACTCCTCCAGCGCCTTCGAAAGAGCCGGTACTCAATTCTTCTGGACTTTGCTTAATCAAGGCGCCGCTTCCTGGTACTATTATTGCAATCTCTGTACTACCCGGTATGCAGATTAAACTGGACCAGCCAGTCATTGTGCTTGAAGCAATGAAAATGGAAAACAATGTTTTTGCTGAAAAGGCAGGTACTGTGAAAACGGTAAAAGTTGCCGTAGGTGATACCGTTATGCAGGGCGATATTTTGATAGAAATTGAATAACACCATTATGGAAGGGATTGTGCTTTTTTTTGAGAATTCCGGTTTTGCCAATGCAACCCCAGGAAACCTGTTGATGATTCTGGTCGGACTGATATTCATTTTTCTTGCAATCCGATATGAGTATAAACCACTTCTTCTCGTTCCTATAGGATTTGGTATCCTGATCGGAAACATACCATTTGTTGAGCATACTGGACTGCATCTTGGCATATATGAGGAAGGGAGTGTGATGAATTATCTTTATATGGGTGTGTTGAAGGGGATTTTCCCTCCCCTTATTTTTCTTGGAATCGGCGCCATGACAGATTTTTCACCGCTGATTTCAAATCCAAAACTAATGCTGCTTGGAGGCGCTGCTCAATTGGGCATTTTTTTAACCTATATCGGCGCCATTTCTCTGGGATTTACAAATCCTGAATCGGCTTCAATCGGAATAATTGGCGGTGCTGACGGCCCAACAGCTATCTTTCTTTCATCAAAGCTGGCTCCGCATCTTATCGGATCTATCGCCATAGCAGCTTACTCTTACATGGCTCTCCTTCCTGTCATTCAGACACCGATCATGCGTCTTTTGACTTCAAAAAAAGAGCGCAGAATAAAAATGAAGCCGCCACGCTCAGTTAGCAAACTGGAAAAAATTCTGTTCCCTATAGTTGCTTTTCTTCTTACAGGATTTATTGCTCCAGGCTCTATACCTCTTCTCGGCATGCTTTTTTTAGGCAATCTGCTTAAAGAATCCATGGTGACAAAACGTCTGGCAGATACAGCTAAAAATGCCATGATCGATATAGTCACCATCATTCTTGGGGTAACCATTGGTGCTTCAACCCAGACATCAACATTTCTTACACAACAATCAATGAATATTTTTGTTCTCGGCGCCACTGCCTTTATGATATCAACAGCGGGGGGGATACTTTTTGCCAAATTCATGAACCTTTTTCTTTCATCAGAAAACAGAATCAATCCTCTGATCGGTGCTGCAGGTGTCTCGGCAGTACCTGACAGTGCGCTTGTTGTGCAGATGGAAGGACTGAAAGCTGATCCTGACAATCACCTGATCATGCACGCCATGGCTCCTAATGTCGCTGGTGTAATCGGGTCAGCTGTTGCTGCTGGCATAATGATGAGTTTTTTATTATAAAAAACATCTTTCATGCATTTAAATCAAAGAGGAGACTTTCTGTATAAGAATGATTCGGTCAACCGGCTTGACAAGATAATCGTTCATGCCATACTGTAATGCATTCGCAAGCGTTTCATTACTAGAATCACCGCTAAGTCCTATGATAGGAATATTTTTATAGTCACTTTTTCCTGAACGAATACGCTTTGTCGCTTCAAGGCCGTCAAGAACCGGCATCTGGATGTCCAAGAGCAAAAGATCACAATCATGACTATCCAGTTTGTCTAAGGCTTCCTTTCCGTTTGATGCCTCAATCACTTTAATGCCATGCAGTTGCAGCATACTTCTGATGGAAATAATGTTTACGGCGGAATCATCAACAACAAGAACAACTTTCCCGGCAAGGGCTCCTTTCGGTGTATCAGCTTTTGCTTTGAGCGAAGTTCCGAGCACCAGTAAAAACTCTTGAAAAATCAGGGGCATTGAAAGAACTCCATGTATACCCGACTGCTCAACCTTTGGACGCACCATAAAAATAGGTTCCTTGGTATAGACAACAATCGGTAAAAATTTTCCGTTTTGCTTTATTCTGGCGGGAAGTTCATAACCATCAAAGTCAGGTATGTCAAGGTTGGCAAGAATAATATTATATCTTCCTGAACCTATCATTGTCATTGCTTCGGTAGTGCTGCATACTTCGTCTATCTCAACCCCCAGCGGATTAAGATAGCGGTGGATCAAAGCCCGGCTCTCTGGCCTGTCATCGATAAGCAAAAGGCTCTTACCTGTAAATAATTCTTTATTGTCACTGTAGAGTTTTGCCTCATAATTGGCAAGATCTGATTCAGTAAGTATGGGAAAGCTCAGAATAAATTCGGTAAACTCACCATGAACGGAATTACAGACAATATCTCCTCCAAAAGATTGCATTACCCGCTTGCAATAGCTAAGGCCAAGGCCTGTCCCTCCTTTTCTTCCTGAGGTAAAAAACGGATCGAACAGCTTGCCAAGAATCTCTTTTGGAACGCCAGGACCGGTATCCCTTACAAAAACCTTGTTTCGACTCTGACCGCGCTGAAAATGGATTTCAATACTGCCATCAGGAAAGGAGCGGAGAAAATAGAGTGCATTCATTATCAGGTTGAAAATCACAAAAATATACATGGTTTCTACACCTTGGAAAAGAAAGTCATCCCCCTCCCGCAAATGCACACGCTCCCGTTCCTTCTCTGATTCATAACTGTATTCATCAAGCGCTTTACGGGTCAATGCGGAGATGGAAAAATAGCTCCCCGCATTCGTTTGGAAAACGTCTTCCTTTACCTCGTCAAGAATCATATTAATAACCTGTATTCCCCTATTGACCGCCATCTGGCCCTGGGCAACCCTTTTATAGATTTTGTCGAGCCCAGTTAACGTAATCAGAGGAAAAACACTTTCGGCCCGGTAGCTCGGAAGTTCCCGCTGGATAGCATCAAAATTATAGCGAATCTGTCCCAGAGGATTTCGCATCTCATGAGCAATGCCTCCAGCCAGTGCTTGTAGAGCATTGTTTCTTTCCTGAGCCATAATGCCTTTTTTGTTGCTGTAACTGAAAACATAACCAGCAAGAATAGTAGATGAGAGCACTATAAGATAGAGGGGTATATTGAACGTCGGGTGAAGAACGACATGAGGAAATGATAAAAAATAAAACAAAACAGCTCCGAGAACCCCAATAAGCAGATCAATAAGAAACATCAACCAGTTAGGAACAAAAGCAATCAGCACAAACAGCATGAAAATTTCCCAGTGCAACCAGAGCTCATGAAAGTTGTTCATGATAAGATTGACCGTGAAGATGAAGGGAAGAACAAAAATAATGGCAACGTGCCAGTAATAAGGAAAATAGCGCTGAAGAGAAGCAGGATACCATTTTTTAAGGAGTACTGAGACACATAAAAGGGTGGCAATCAGACGAAGGGCAAGGTTTTCATAAGGAAGATGAAAAAAATACTTGAAGGTAAAATAAAAAACGAAATGCATCGGGGCTCCAAGCAAACCAGCGGTAAACGTAT
>CAIVCU010000263.1 GCA_903904495.1 uncultured Chlorobiaceae bacterium | reverse complement strand
TTTCCGGCAGCTTCACACAAGGCGATTGCTCATCCTGCATGTGCCGGTGGGGGCAGTTGACGGCGCAACTGGTTCTGCAAAGAACAGTTCATAGATACGCGACTTCACGTCGCAACCATTGAGATATAGCTGATTTATGGTATGCAATATGCCGTATAAGTGGGATGTTCATAGTTCTGTTTATTGTTAAATTGAATCAGAAAAAATATATGGTGAATAACGTTTAAGGTTCAGGAATAATCGCTTCCATTGAACTATAAAAATAAGGTACAACAGTTATGAGTTTAAATTGTATGTCAAATTACTTCTATTGTTGTTGCTTATGGATTAAAAAAGACATTAAGGTTTTTGCGCTGAAATAATGCTTGATTATATAGACAAGTTTATAAGAAAGCCGATTCTTGCTGTCAAAGGATCGGCTTTTTATGTCTTTGTAATTTCAAATCAAATTTTTAATACAAGGAGATAACACAATGAGTCAAACAGAAAACAAATCAGAAATCCATAAATACATATTGGCGTCGAGATATGCGCTGCTCAACTATGTTCGTCATGATCTGACTCCCGTATCGCGGGCAATCGGCAGTTTCGCTCCTGATGGAGATGATCTCTTTTTTTCTACTGGCAAAGAAAGTGCAAAAGTGCAGGAAATCAACAAAAACAAGCGCGTATCGTTTTACTTCGAGCATGACAATCAGGTTCAGGAAAACTGGAAAAGCGTTCTTCTGATCGGTGATGCCGAGCCGGTCAGCGTCGGCTCATCAGATTATAACAAGGCAATTGAGCGCTTGGGCGATAAAAGTCCCCGTTTCAGGGAACGTGTCGCAAAAGGTGATCTTGATAGTGCCGTGATCTACAGAATCAACACCAGTGAACTCGAATATCTTGACCGCAGTAAAGGATATGGCCCACCGCTGAAAATTTCTGTCAGATAGCTGACTTCTGGTACGTTAAAAAAAATACAGATCCGCTGTAGAACGATAATGGGTTTGCAGATAAAATTTTCATTCTCTTTCCTCATTACTTGGGGTATTACTCATGAGCTTGGTTGATGATGCGTCTCAGCTATCAGTGTTGTTATGAAATCTTTTTTCGTGAAGTCTTGTTTTCATCATGAGGGTATGAGGCTTCGAACCAAAAAAATCTTTGGAGAATGTACATGGTTTGTTCATGTGGGCATAAAGAATTTATGGAGATCGAATGGGCAGTTCCGACAATAGCATCAAGAGAGTGTGCAGAGATAGTTGGTATGGCTCTGGAAGAAATAGAGGAGGTTCGCGGTGTTAAAGTGAACTTGTTATCAAAAACTGTGACGGTATGTTTTGACGATACCAAAATCGGCCTGTTACAACTGAAAGATGCAATGATGAGAGTAGGGTTCCCAGCTGTTTTAGCATAGAAATTGTAATGATTAATAATGGATTCTCTGATGGTTGCTACTCATAAAAAAACGATTGTTTCCTCCATTAAAAAAGAAACAATCGCCTATAAAATACTCAATTCACTATATCTTAACATCACCAATCGATGTTCAAATAGTTGCATCTTCTGTCCTAAGTTCAAAGAGTATAAACTGTATGGCAATGATTTATTTCTAAAGAGTGAACCCTCATTCGAAGATGTTATGGAAGCCATAGGTGAACCGACTGGAATTGATGAAATAGTCTTCTGCGGGTTTGGCGAATCCCTGCTCAGACTTGACCTTCTGG
>CAIVCU010000262.1 GCA_903904495.1 uncultured Chlorobiaceae bacterium | reverse complement strand
GCCCTGATGCATTTCTGGGTATCAGCAGCCCGCACATAAGGCCTTGTACCTTTATCTAAAAAAACGTCCTTGAACTGGTTCATTCCTGCATTTGTAAAAAGCAGGGTTGGATCATCTGCCGGAATAACCGGTGCTGAACGAACAATATTGTGACCTTTTTGAGCAAAATAATCCAAAAAAGATTGTCTGATTTCCCGGGATTTCATAGAGATTATCATCTTGTTTCAATGCATTCAACCATACCGTTACCTGCGGAACAGGTGCCTCTTACGGCCCCAAAGTTACTCTTTTTTAAGGCTTGTTGCCAACTTAATTTTATCACCTTTCACTCAGGAGTAACGCAATACTTCAAGGCTTTCTGGAGATTGGTGATGAAGTATGTTCTTTTTAAAAAAGAATTATATTAAAACATCATGATTCGGGTTTAAGAACCCGTCTATTTTTCCATTTAAACAGGGAGACTGTTATGAGTTGGGGAGTGGAAAATCAGCGACGGAGGGAAGGTGTTATGGAATTGATGGAGATTTCAGCCAGGATAATGAAAAATAACCCCAACCATGTCAATGAAGTACGTAAAAGCGCCACCGGTTGCTGGATGGAGCAGATGTACGGCATGTTGCGTTGTGATTTCTGTGACTTGTCGCCTGATTGCCCGATCAGGGAAGAGCAGGAATGGCAGGAGTATCTGACAAAAAACAATATTGTTATTGAAAAAAATTCTTAGATAAAACAGTCAAAAGCTTGTTTTAACCCTAAGCATCCTTTATATTTATTTTATTGCAGAGGACTGTACTGTTTAGCTATTGTCCTCTACTTTACCCACCAATAATACATTTCACCAGATAACAGGCCAATGACTTCCCTGTCATGATGTTCATTGTCACGGGAATTTTATTGCTGTTTACTAACTTTGAAACGTAATTAACAGGGACAATGACTGATACAAAAAAGACAACCAGGCAGGTCAATATAACATCGAAAACCAGCGTATCCGTGCTTTTTGCAGGAGATTCAGGTGACGGAATGCAGTTGACCGGCACACAATTCGCCAATACCGTGGCAGTGCGCGGATCCGAACTGAATACATTCCCTAATTTTCCTTCAGAAATAAGAGCCCCTGCAGGGACCATTGCAGGTGTATCAGGCTTTCAGCTTCAGTTCAGCAGCAAGCCGGTCTACACTCCGGGAGCACGATTTGATGTCATGGTAGCCATGAACTCGGCAGCACTGAAAGCAAATCTGAAAGACCTGCACCGTGGTGGTATCATTATCGCCGGTACAGAGGGTTTCGATGAGAAAAATTTAAAGCTTGCGGGCTATGCTGAGGGGGCTAATCCTCTCGAGGATGGCACACTGGATAACTATATCGTCTTTCCTGTCCCTGTTTTGCAGTTCACACGCGAAGCACTGAAAGAGAGCGGACTAAGCAGCAAGGAGGTAGACCGCTGTAAAAACATGTTTGTTTTAGGGCTTCTCTACTGGCTCTACACACTTCCGCTTGAAGGAACAATTGAAACACTGCAAACTAAGTTCGAAAAGAATATCCAGTTAGCCGAAGCAAACATCAAAGCAATGAAGGCCGGCTATTTCTTTGGCGATGAAACTGAACTCTTTGCAAATCTTGGACGTTTCGATATTGCCCCGCAAAAACAACACGGTACCTATCGCCGGGTTACAGGTAATGAAGCATGCGCTATCGCTCTGACTGCCGCATCCAAAAAAGCAGGTCTTGACCTTTTTCTTGGTTCATACCCGATCACACCGGCAACTGAGATCCTGCAGACACTGGCGAAAAAGAAAAAATATGGGGTAAAGACCTTTCAGGCTGAAGATGAAATTGCCGGTATCGTAAGCAGTATCGGCGCTGCATACGGCGGTGCACTTGCTGCCACGAACACTTCCGGCCCAGGACTTGCCCTGAAAACAGAAGCACTAGGTCTGGCAGTCATCCTTGAAGTGCCTCTGGTTATTATCAATGTACAGCGTGGTGGCCCATCAACAGGACTTCCAACCAAACCGGAACAGTCTGATCTCTTAATGGCCATGTACGGAAGACATGGAGAAGCACCGATGCCTGTTATTGCAGCACGCTCTCCTGTTGACTGCTTCTATACCACATACGAAGCTGCAAGAATTGCCGTAGAACACATGACTCCGGTAATCTGTCTTTCTGACGGCTACCTTGCACTGAGTTCAGAGCCATGGCTTGTAGAAAGTCCGGATAATCTCGCTGCAATAACTCCCCGTTTTCAACCTGCAAGAAAACCGGAAGACCCTCCATATCTCCCCTACAAACGTGACGATCGCCTTGTTCGCTCCTGGGCTATCCCCGGAACCAAAGGCCTCGAACACCGTATTGGCGGACTTGAAAAGCAGAATGAAACAGGAAATGTCTCACATGACCCTGAAAATCATGAATTGATGACAAAGCTTCGTGCTGAAAAAATCGCACGGATTGCTGACACTATTCCGCTTCAGTCCATTGATAATGGGCCAGAAAAAGGAGATCTGCTCGTCCTCGGATGGGGTTCATCATATGGTGCGATTAAAACTGCAGTTGAGCAGGCCCTTGAAGAAGGATATAGTGTTGCACACACACATCTCCGTTATATCCATCCGTTCCCAAAAAACCTTGAAGCAATTCTCGGCAACTATAAAAAGGTGTTGATACCCGAGATGAACAGCGGACAGCTTATCCATCTTATCCGTGATGCCTTCCTGATTGCCCCTGTCGGGTACAGCAAGGTGCAGGGAGTGCCGTTCAATGAAATGGAAATTCTGGCTAAAATCACTGACCTTATCAAGGAGATTTAATCATGACTGATAACGATACAACAATAGTAGCTTCGCCGGTTCGGACTGCAAAGGATTTTGCTTCGGACCAGGAACCGAAATGGTGTCCTGGCTGTGGCGATCATGCCATTCTGCAACAGCTTAAAAATGTTATGCCGGAACTGGACGTTGCACCGGAAAACGTCGTTTTTATTTCAGGGATAGGCTGCTCCTCCCGCCTCCCCTATTATATGGCAACCTATGGCGTTCACGGAATTCATGGCAGAGCTCTGCCAATGGCAACCGGACTGAAAGTATCACGGCCTGAACTGAGTGTCTGGGTTGCAACCGGTGATGGCGATGCGTTATCGATTGGAGGCAATCATTTCATTCATACCCTGAGAAGAAATCCAGACTTGAACGTTGTGCTCTTTAACAATGAAATTTACGGGCTCACTAAAGGCCAGTATTCACCAACTTCAAAAATCGGGTTAAGGACCATTACCTCTCCCGCCGGTGTTATCGATCAGCCTTTCAATACCGCAGCATTGACGATCGGATCTGGAGGTTCATTTTTTGCGAGAGCTTTTGACCGTGACGGAAAGTACCTGAGATCGGTATTGAAGCGGGCAGCATTGCATAAGGGAACATCACTGGTTGAGATCTATCAGAACTGTCCTATTTTCAACAACTCTGCATTTGAAGCATTTGCCACTCCAGACAGTAAAGCCGACAACACCGTCTATCTGGAACAGGGCAAGCCTCTTGTCTTCGGAAAAGAGAAAAACAAAGGTATCCGGCTCGACGGATTCACGCCGGTAGTTGTTGATCTTGATAAAGAGGGTCTCTCAACTTCTGATCTTTGGGTTCATAATGAGGCTGATATCAACAAGGCATCCATTCTTGCCCGCTTTGCTGATAATCATGCTCAATCGGAAGAGATACTGCCAAGACCTTTCGGGATCTTCTATGCTGAGGAAAGGGTAACCTATGAAGATGCTCTGACCGCACAGATCCGTGATGCCCAGAAAAATGGATGTGCAACACTTGAAGAACTGCTCAAGGGAGAAAGCTCCTACGTCATCAAGTAAAGCAAAAATAAAGCAACGAAAAAAGCCGGTCTGTATGCCGGCTTTTTTGTTTTTATACCTCTTCTTTCCAGACGCCCATGGCAGAAAACTTTTCTATCCGTTGATGAACGAGATCTACCGGGTCTCTCGGAAGAAGCGCTTTCAGCTCCTCGATCAATATACCCTTCAATGTAGCTGCCATTGCATCAGGGTCGGTATGAGCTCCGCCAAGTGGTTCAGGGATAATCCTGTCGATAATGCCCTGGGCAAGAAGATCATCGGAGGTGAGCTGTAGCGCCTCAGCCGCCTGTTCTTTATAGTTCCAGCTTCTCCAGAGAATGGAAGAGCAGCTTTCAGGTGAAATAACTGAATACCAGCTGTTTTCAGCCATAATAATCCTGTCGCCGACACCGAGGCCAATAGCTCCGCCACTTGCACCTTCTCCAATAATAACACAGATGACCGGGACCGTCAACTTTGCCATTTCAAATAAATTCCGGGCAATTGCCTCGGCCTGTCCTCGTTCCTCAGCTTCTATACCGGGAAATGCTCCAGGTGTATCTATCAGGGTAATGACCGGTTTACGGAATTTCTCGGCAAGCTTCATTAACCGGAGCGCCTTGCGATATCCTTCAGGTTGAGCCATACCAAAATTCCTGTAAAGATTGGATTTGGTATCACGACCTTTCTGATGTCCAATGATCATGACTGGCTGAGAAAAATCTGACGAACTCTCTTCAATTCGTGCAAAACCACCAACAATCGCTTTGTCATCGCTGAAATGCCGGTCACCGGCAAGCTCGACAAACTCTTTGGTCATCATGTAAATATAATCGAGCGTAAACGGGCGTTCAGGGTGTCGGGCAAGCTGCACCTTCTGCCATCGGGTAAGATTTTTATAGATCGACCTGCGGAGAGCATCGACTTTAAGCTCGAGCGTCTCTATATCATGACTGAGCACCTCAAGGTCAGACTGCGCCTGCTCTCTTGTGTTGCTCCGGAGGAGCAGACGCATTTCATTGAGTTTGACTTCAAGCTCAAAGAGAGGTTTTTCAAAATCAAGGACAACTTTCGTAGCCATAGTGCTAACATAAATGATAAAAAAAGTCCATCAAGCAGAGGCTGGTGATGGACTTTAAAAGTAATAAACAATCAAACAGCCAGGATCAACCGCCGACCTCTTCTTTCAAAGCTTTGCCTGGCTTGAACTTAACAACTTTTTTCGCTGAAATGGTAATTGCTGCACCTGTCTGAGGGTTCCGCCCTTGTCTTTCCGCTCTATCGCCAGTGGTAAAGGTTCCGAAGCCGACAAGAGTAACATCATCTCCAGCCTTCAATGATGCTGTTACTACATTGATAAAGGCATTTACAGCTCGCTCGGCATCTACTTTTGTCAGTTTGGCCTGCTCGGCGATTTTCTCTACTAATTCAGCTTTTGACATATGGCATGTTTATTATTGTTGAAGATAAAACCAACGTTTTTTACCCTTGTTAATTCAATGAATTTAAACAGTACTTCACAAACATGCAATGGCTTTTTAGCATTATCCCGCTTTGCTCGATCTGGCGGTTTGTATTCGTCCGGCACTGTGTTATATTTAAGTTCATTTGGATATAAAGAAACAAAACGCACAAGACAAATTTTTTCCTGTTTATGATTTCCATCAGCAATGTTTCAAAAGGTTCAATTATCCGCTTCAAGGGAGAACCGCATAGTATAGAAAGCCTTATTCACCGTACTC
>CAIVCU010000261.1 GCA_903904495.1 uncultured Chlorobiaceae bacterium | reverse complement strand
ATACCAATAACCTTGCCCTACTCGCTGAATTTTTCCCATACGACTTCTTTCTGCTCGTAAGGCATTGTCGTACTGAGCGATTCCATCCAGAATGGTCTTGAAGAGTTTATCTGAGGGATTAGCAAGGTCGAATTTTCCATCCTTCGTATAGAGAATAACATCATGACGTTGAAGCGCAATTCTGATAGTTTGTGCCGTTATGTCATTTCGGGATAGTCTATCATTATTGAAAACAAAAAGGAACTTGACTTCACCTTTATCAACCTTATTCAGTAGGTCAAGTAGAACTGGACGATTAAGCAGGTCCTCGTAATTTGATGATGCCCCACCCTCATTCCAAATCTTGTAATTCAAACCAAGTTCGTCAGCCTTCCTGATACCCAACTCTATTTGTGTATCAATAGATGTGCCGTCATCATTCTGAACCTTGGTACTAACCCTCGTGTAAATATGAAGAGTTTCTTTCATCCCACTATACCCCATAACAGATTATTTTATATATGCGTTTTATGACATAAAGATAATCGATTTTAGGTAAAGAATAAAAAATATGGGCGAAGGTGCGTGAGTTAGTTTGAAAGAACAATTCACAGCACACGTGCTTCAATCCCCATTATCAACTGATACTGAAATTGAGCATCATGTGAAACAAGAGAAATCAAAACTCGTGGTGTTGTCAAAAACTATCAAAAAAATTCAGTCATCAATAGCAGACGTTGAAACCAAACACCTATTGAATTCCTATGATGATGGTGTTTATAAGCAAATCATCATAAACTTGAATAATGAACTTCAATCAACCAAAAACAAAATGGAGCAGTCCCGATTGAAAATCGAGGCATTGAAAAATCAGAAGACATTGTGTGGTTGGATAGGAGGTGTTCTGAAAGAAGTTGAGGAATTTGAAGGATTTACAGAAGTGAAAAAGAGGGAGTTTCTTCATGACATAATTGAGCGAATTGGTGTTCGCCTTGACAAAAAAACAATGGAACACATCTTGACTATATCATTCAAACTGCCGTTAGTTGCTGGTGTTATAGACAACAAGAGTGATGGCTCCACTCTTGTTGAAGGCAAATCGGATACTGAAATTCGTATTCCAATCACTAATCGTGCTGGCAGGAAAAAGTCCCCCCATAACCAAACTACTCAACAGTCACTGATTTTGCCAAATTTCTCGGCCGATCAACGTTGCAGCCGCGAAGTCTGGCGATATGATAGGCTAGGAGCTGCAGGGGAATAACCGTTAACAGAGGTGTAATCGGTCCTGAAGATTGCGGAATATAGATGACATGTTCAGCCAGTCGACTGACTTCCTGATCCCCTTCGTTGGCAATCGCGATAACCCTGCCTTTTCGACTACGCACTTCCTCAATATTACTTAGAATCTTGGCGTAGGTACTATCGCGTGTGGCGATGAAAATAACCGGCATATCCTTGTCAATCAAGGCAATTGGACCATGCTTCATTTCGGCTGCAGGATAACCTTCGGCGTGGATATAAGAGATCTCCTTGAGTTTCAATGCACCTTCAAGAGCGACAGGGAAGTTGTAGCCGCGCCCTAGATAGAGTGCGTTCCTGGCATCCTTGAAGCGTTCGGCTATGTCTTTGATCTGACTGTCAAGTTCTAAAATACGTGTAGCTTTTTCCGGAAGACGTGACAGCTCCCTGAGGTTCAGGGTAATCTCGTCCTGTGAAAGGGTTCTTCCTCTACTGAGTGCCAGAGCAAGCATGTAAAGCATGATCACCTGTGCTGAAAAAGCTTTGGTCGAGGCTACGCCAACCTCTGGCCCAGCGTGGGTATACATGCCGCAAAGAGTTTCACGAGCAATAGTCGAACCGACAACATTACATATTCCCATCACAAGGGCGCCTTTTTCCTTAGCTGTCCGGAGGGCTGCAAGAGTATCGGCAGTTTCACCTGACTGGGATATGAGAATGACCACATCATCAACACCTACAATAGGATTGCGGTACCTGAACTCTGATGCATAATCAACCTCTACAGGAATGCGGGCGAACTCCTCAATGAGATATTCGCCAATCAACGCTGCATGCCAGCTTGTTCCGCAGGCACAGATAACTATTCGCTTCGCATGCTTCAGGCGGTCAAGATAATCCTCTATTCCGCCAAGACAAATCCGACCTTCATCAAGGCGTACGCGTCCTCTCATGACATCGTGCATGACGGCAGGCTGTTCGAAAATTTCCTTGAGCATAAAGTGCTCGAATCCGCCTTTCTCTATTTTTTCAATCGAGAAATCAAGTTCAGTAATAATTTTTTCCTGTTCGACATTTTCAATCGTCTTAACAACATAGCCATCCTTTTTCACCACTGCCAGTTCACCATCAGAGAGGTAAACCACTTTATTTGTATGCTCAACAATCGGAGCAGCGTCCGAGGCAATGAAATATTCACCTTTACCGATACCGATCACCAGAGGACTTCCCTTGCGTGCAACAATAATTTTATCGGGCTCCCGCGAAGAGATCACACATATACCGTATGCACCATCGACATGACGAAGTGCGGTACGGGTAGCTGACTCAAGGTCAAGCGACGGATCGCTTTTCCAGATTCTGTCGATGAGGTGCACCAGTACCTCGGAATCGGTATCGCTTAAAAATTTATACCCCTGGGAGATGAGTTCCCGTTTCAGTACAGAATAGTTCTCAATAATTCCGTTATGAATAACAGCGATATCTCCGACAGTGTTCTGGTGAGGATGAGCATTGATGTCGCTGGGTTCACCATGAGTAGCCCAACGAGTATGCCCAATGCCTACAGCCGCGGCCTTCATTTCGGCACTTAGCCCCTCAGTAGCAACTTCAAGGCCGCTAACACTGCCTTTCTGCTTCATTACCAAAAGGCCTTCGTTCAACAAGGCGATCCCTGCAGAATCGTAACCTCTGTATTCAAGACGTTTCAACCCTTTCAGAAGAAGCGGAGCAGCTTCACGCCAGCCTATATATCCGACAATTCCACACATATCTTTACCATTTTTGAGTCATTAAGAACCTCACTCGACAAAGCCGTGAGGTCAACAGATGCCACCCTGTCTGTCAAATGATTTAGAGCAAAAAACACAACAACTATAAGACACGCTTCATCTCATCATGAATTTTTGAAGCCTCTTCTGAAACCGCCCGTTCATAATCGTCTATATCTGAAAAGGATCCTGAGGGATAGATCAAACCCCTGCTGACATTGATAACAGCACTCTGGCGGTTACCATCAACACCAAGATTCACTGCATCTTCAAGCGATCCCCCCTGAGCACCTACCCCCGGGATCAGCAGAAAAAGACCGGGAACTTCACGACGAATCTCTTCAAGCAAGGTGCTTTTTGTCGCACCAACCACAACTCCTCCATTTCCGTTCCTGCCCCATAATGCAACTTTGCCAAGAACGCTGCGATAGAGCGGCTCTCCATTCTGCATCAGCTGTTCTTCGAAATCTTCAGAACCTTTATTCGATGTAAGTCCAAGGACAAATACCAGCTTATCCTCATAGGCAAAAAATGGTTCGAGGGAGTCAAACCCCATGTATGGGGCAACCGT
>CAIVCU010000260.1 GCA_903904495.1 uncultured Chlorobiaceae bacterium | reverse complement strand
GTACGAAAACTTGAAAATGAAATCTATAACCAAAACAATATTAATGACATAAAGGCTATCGCGAACATAGCGGGTATTTTGGTACAGCTTGACGTTCGCGTTATAAAATCAGCAGACCTTCGAGATCACGGGGTTCTTTTGTTCCTTCATGTTCAATTTTATTCTGCCAGTTTGCTCCGAGAAAATAAAAGCGCAAGCTGTCGTGTTTATGATCCATTTCATGCACAAGCTTTCCTCGTAATTTCGTCCATTGCGCAGGATCAACATTGCATTCAAATACGGAAAACTGAACACGCTGACCATAGTTTTGGCATGTTTTTGCAATCCGGCGTAATCTTCTTTTTCCTGCCGGTGTTTCAGTATTGACATCATAGGTTACCAGAACAAGCATTATTTATCTCCAGACAAATGGCGGATAGGCTTCAATATCACCGCGGATGTATCGGGCAAGGAGCATGGCTTGCATGTGCCAAAGCAAACCGATGGCCATTTTTTCTTTGACAAAAGGATGCTCAATTTCTTCCTGTTTACGTTGTTGGTAGGCGGTTAATAGCGTTTTACGAGCATCATCTTTCAGGAGTACGGCACCTGTTTCAGAAACGGTAAAATCATTGGAATGGATCTGACCTCGATTGATCAGCGATAAAGCCAATCGATCCGCAATAAACGAACGGAATTCTTCGATCATGTCAAGCGCAAGGCTTGGTCTCCCTGGTCTGTCTTTATGTAAAAAACCGGCAGAAGGATCAAGACCACATGATTCAAGAGCAGATCGAATATCGTGGGTAAGCAGCGTATAGAGAAATGAAAGAAGGCAATTGATTCTGTCAAGGGGAGGACGGCGGTTGCGCCCTGTAAATCGGAATAAAGGATCAGGAGAAGTAATGCATTCATCGAAAACATCAAAGTAAACTTTTGCAGCTTCTCCTTCAATCCCTCTGATACGTTCCTGATCAGTTTCAACCTGCAGGCGCTTTATGCATCCGGCAAGCAGGTGTTGGGCATGTTTCAGCTTAACGGCGTTTACTTTTTCAGCATGATCTCTCAATGTTCTGGCCAGTGTGATTCGTGCATTGCCGATTTTACCGATAACAAATGAGCGTGCAAGAAGGGCCGCTTGATAGTAATTATCTGCAAGACGGTATTGAGCTCTCCTCAGTAAAATATTACCCCGTGTTGCTCCTTGCATCTGAGAAAGAAATTTTCCGTATTGGCTTAAAAATGTAACCGTTACGCCGGTTTCAGCACAATGGCCAAATAAATAAGGGCTGCATGTTACCGATCCAAAACATATAATGCCATCAAGCATATGGAGCGGTAGGCGTACTTTTACTTCGTTCTCTATTTTAATAACAGCACATTCTCCTTCCTTTGAGAGGTAGGCGCCTTGGGTTGTTACGAAAAGCGTGTTGAGGTGTTTTTTCAAATCTCTTCCTCCGAGAGTGTTTGGAGCAATTTTTTAAGGTAGATCGTTGCTGATTTGCTTTGCACGATAACATCCGGCAGGCACTCCTCCTTCAGTGAGCAAAGCTTGCATTTTGGTCCGGGATCAGGTGGCGGGGTAGTCCCATTCCGGAAAAGGTCATGCACACCTTCAGCGGCAAGAAGAGTTTTTTCGCGCAAAGCATCATCAAAAACAACATCAAGCCTGCGTTTTGTCTGACCATAAAACAATGCCCCCGAAGAAATATGAAGAGCAAGCATCTCTTCGAGGCATATTGCCTGAGCACAGAGCTGAATTTTGTCGGCATCATGTTGTTTCGGTTTTCCTCGTTTATACTCAACAGGAAAAGGCTCTTCATGATTATTCAGCTTGTGCCATTCCACAACGTCTGCCACACCAGAGATGCCAAGCATAGCACTCCTCAATAACTCACTTCTGGTTACACGGACACCACTACGATAGGACGTTTTGCCGTCATCGACTCGCTCATGCATCTCTCGACCTTCAGCAGTGTAGCCGTTCTCACTCCATATCTGCTCAAGATGGATCAACGCACACTGCCTTGGGCAATAGACAAAATGCTGCAATGCGGACAAGGCTACGAAGTCTGATTCGGTGTACATAGCGCTAGCGCTTAAAACCCATCAATGATTTCTGGTTCCAACCCTTTCAAATCGATCAGATCGAAATCACCACCCTCCTTAACGTCTAATGAACGATGGACTTTTGCAGAAGAGTACTGACCAGATTTACAGTTATGCTTCCACCATATAACTCTCAGTACCTCCATGCTGCCAGCCGGCCGGGCAGATGATTCATCGTTTTCGAACAACCGTGGCAGAATTTCCTTTATAACTTCAGCATCATTATCTGAGAAACCAGTTCTCTCTGCCAATTGAGGATTCATGCTTCCGAAGAAAACATAGACACCCTTATCAATCCGATGTTTCATCCCCATCGTGTCAGATCCACGCTTCGTTCCATCCCCTTCACCACTAACACTTTTCGTAATTTGAATGCTGGTGATATCTACAGGCTCAACACTGAATGCGGATTGGATGGTTACAGGACCACGAATTCCAATAGAGATTCCATTGTCACCTTCAGTACCAGCTTCATCTGAATTTTTACTCGTTTTTTTTGTGCTTTTCAGTGCGAAAAGCTGACCAAAAGCGCGTACATCGACCCACTTCTCACATGAAAGTTTTACAGTTTCATCTGAGCCAAGCTTGCTTCCCAATACAGCTTCTGCTCTTGCGCGGAGGCTCTTTGATCCATCTTCATTCCTGTCATCAGACTGAACAAAGATCATGTTTCCGTCATCCTTTTTACCGTTTGCTACCCAGCGATCAAGTAGTCGATCACGGACTTTTCTTTTAATGCAGACATCAGAAATTTCACCAAAATTAGAGTAATCAGTACGCGGACGATTACCATTGAGGGGATCACCATTAGGATTGGCGTTTCGAACTCGCAGGATTACAGCGAAGTCAATTTTGTTTTGGAGGTTGCCCATTTTATTTGCCTTGGTTTAAATCAGTTGTTGAATCAATATTTTCTGAACCAGGTAATATGTTATCTGCTTCAGTCGGCTTTGAAGAAAACAATGCATGGCGTTGACAGTGGTATCCCAATAAAAACTCAGCGGTTAAGGGACGATCTTTTTCTTTGCTAAAATCGCCTTCATTAAAAGCACATATCACTTCATCAAGCAATCGTTTCCGACTTTTCAGGTAACCTCTTGTTTTTTCTGAAGAGTGAAGTCGTACCATGTAAGGTGTTAACGCTAATTCAATGGTCCTCCATGTGGAAAATGGGCGATCAGCAAATCTCTGCGTCAATCTTGCAGCTGTTGTTTCGCGACCTTCTCCTGCCGTCTTAAGTGCATAGTTTTCAATATTATCAGCTATTGCTAATAATCTTCCATAGAGATAATCCGGAGTGTTTCTTTCGGTTTCCAGTTTCATCTGATATTGTTTTTCGTTGTAAAAACCTCTATAAATGGCACATGCTATTCCAAGAGTTTTTTCCCAATCCCATGTTTTCAAACCCTGCCGGTTACATGCCCTTCTAAAAACAGACTCGACAAGATCACGGGGTATGCGCTGAGCGTCAATGATGCAAGGAAGCAATCGCTCGACTGTAGATTTACGCAGTTTTTTATCCAAACGGGGTCCATAAGCAGCTTCCGCTATATCTTGTGGTGATGGAGCACCAACAAAATGAATCTCCTTACTGAAAACCTGATGCCAAGCATTTTGGTGATGCCATGATTTAAGTCGTTTAAGAAATTCGGAGCCAGATAGCTCACGATAAAAGGTTATAGCCATTCTTCCGGGCGTGGCTGAATCAAGCCCCATAACAACAATATCATCGGTATCGTCAAGTTGTGCCCGATATCCTGCAATTACTTTCTTTAAACGCAAGGCAAAAGTCTGACCAATATCTCCAACTGTATCAGCCTCGTTACCCGGAACAAAAGTGTCATCACCCCCTAAAAACAAAGAATAAGAATTACTAAATGGGTCTGGAATCTTGGCTCCTCCAACTGCCCAAGAAACAATTACTTGATCATCATTTCGGTATGCCTGCCGCTTGATAAGCCAGTGCAAAGCATTGTGCGCTTGCTGGGTGACTTCTCTACTAACTCCACATGCCTGCTGTCCAGTATTGTCTGTAAATCGACCACGAAACGTGTACCCTTTGTCATCATTAGCGCTGATGAGCTTAGCCCCATCACCGCCATAACGTATTCCTTTCGGATGGTTTAATGCCAACACGGCCATTTCACCGGTAACCATGCATAAACCCTGTTCTTTACTTGCATTGGCTTCATATTCAACCCATGCACTCTGCAAAGACTCATCTTCCCAAACCGCAGAACAAGGATTTCCTGTCTCTATAACATTCCAGCGAATTAACGCATCACCCTGATCTTTTTTGCCAGCCTTTGGTGTTAAGAGACGAAAAATTTCAGGGCTCTTACTTGCATCTGTCCACCGATTAAGCAACTTTCCATTTGCGTCAACATGAAGTAATTTTTCTTTCACAAGATCGGCCACAACATTACCGTTTCTAACGTAAAAAAGTATCGCTTTTGCTTTTGGGTGTGAAAAATCTGATTCACACCACTCGGCAAGCTGCTTTTCGTACTCTTTGAAAAATGAAGGTTTTTCACCGCCAAAAGTAGTTGAATAATCTGCAGCACAATACTGCACTTTGTCGCACAATGGGTGAGGAGGTGGTTTTATACCAACCCTTCCGGCAGACTCTTCCGTTACCGGTAATAATGTTTCCTCTTTCTGGACAATCTTTGCTCTTTTGAAAGAACCTTGAATATCAATGGTAATCTCAAGTTGTGCCTGTTGAGTCATGTGACCGATCGGGATTAACCTTACAGTCCCTGGCGGCTCTTTTCCTACACAGTTTTTATAAGTCACATAAAGCTCTTGCATCCAACTCATTTTAACCTCCAATTTCCGTGAGTTCTTTGTCGACACTGCACCACTGATCTTTACCAAAAACTTTTGCCTGCATTGGTCGTACAAACTTTGATACGGAACACTTTTCTGGACGTTCGAATCGAATACAACCATTATTCATTACAGGCCGACAAAACCGTGCATGCAATTCAGAAATCCCGGTCTCATCAGGATAATCGAAACTGTGAAACATTAAGCCAAAGGTTAATTCCCTTTCTCCATCGTAAGGGCTGCTCCCTGTGCCAAATTCGCAAGGCTCGACATATGCCTGGCAATCGCGCGTACCCAGAAAGATGTCCTGCCTCCCACCAAGCGCCAACATGCGCTTGGCAATAGCGAAATGTTTACCCTCTATCCGGTCATTTACGAGTTCTGGATGATGCAGATTCCATTCGAAATGAGCTCGCACCTGGTACTCAATTTCAGCCAAATACGTGTAGATGGAGAGATCATTCCCGCCACTGCTAAATTTTAACGGTTTTGTTCCTTTGGTTTGTGTTCTGATTCGTTTCATTATCCTCATCTCGTCAATAATCCAGATAAGAGTAGGTTTCCAATAGATGGACTTGGCAATCCCCTTCAAGGATTCATAAGTTGGGATATGATATGAACATTTTTCGCCACCAATTCGGGTTATCGGATCAGTAAACATGGCATAGCGTCCCCAGACTTTGAATTCGATACTATTTTTATCAGACATCCAATACCTCCATTATTTCTTCAGGTTGTTCACTCAGTCCAAACTTTAAACTGTAATATCGCTTATCGGCAAGGTAAAGGATTCCTGTACCCTCCTGTGTTTCCCGTACTACTCCAGCAAGTATCATTTCATTTAGAAGCTTTGGAAATACATTAACACTGAACTGCTGTGCTCTGCGTAGAACTTCGAATACGATTCCAGCGGGATGGATAGAGCACAGTTCGTTTACTATAGACTGACCTTCCTCACCAAAAGGGATGACAATTCCCTGAGTTGGCGCATCAATGGCTTTAAATATCTTTGCTGCAGTCATAAACGATTGACGCAAATAGATATCAGGGTGCCGTCGGTGACTTCTTTTGTATTCATCGTTTGAAAGAGTATTGACCGAAAGTAAATTGAGCAAAGTATCCTCATGTCCTAATTCATTTGAGGAAATCGAGTAATCCATTTCATTAGCCCGCGAAAAAAAATAATTTTCGTAAAACCATGCCATCGCTTCAGGGCCAATACAGTTATTTCCAAACCGTTCAGGATCTTGCTCATAGTCATCAAGTACTCGTTCGGCTTTGTCACGACCAATTCGAATATCCGGGAGCATACCTAAATTTTCTTCTTTGATATTGACGATGTGGACACGGCCTGTTTTTCGTTGATTATGCCTATTGCATCGTCCCGCTGCTTGGGCGATAGAGTCAAGACCGGCAATAACGCGTATAACCGCTCCAAAATCAACATCTACTCCAGCTTCGATTAATTGAGTGCTGATACAGATTGTCGGTTTTTGTTCTTCAAGCCTACTTCTGATTTCGCCCAAGACTGTTTTTCGATGTGTCGGACACATATTTGTACTCAAGTGATAGACTTGAGAGCGATCTTGTATTGAGCATAATCGATAAAGGTTTTGAGCCGTTTTTTTGTTGTTAACGATAACAAGGCAACTTCCGGCTATCTTGGTCTCCTCATGAGTCAATTCAGCTATCTCTTCAAGAAGCCAACCCCCTGGTTTGCGGTTATTCAAAACTTCAACTCTTTTCAGATCGTCAAAAAGTTGCCGCACATCCGGGATAATTTCACTTTCTTCAAGCAAATGGATGGAGCCTTTCTGAGAATCAACCCGGTTTAACAATGGTTGCGTTGCAGTACATAAAACAACAGTTGCACCACTTTGCTCAACAAGAAAATTGATTGCATTGTTGAAAAGGTGAATACAATTGACCGGCAGGGTTTGGATTTCATCAAAGATTAATACACTGTTAGCTAACTGGTGCATACGGCGTGCACCCCGAGTACCGCTTCCAAAGAGTGTTTCCAGAAACTGTACATTTGTTGTGAAAACAACCGGCGCATCCCAGTTCTCGGAAATAACCTTACTACGCCATGTCTGTTGTTCTGGAGTAAGATTCGAATGATGCTCCAGCACGACGCTGCCGGGCTCAACTCCTGCTGGCTCTAAAATCTGCCGGGTAACCTGTGCATTTTGATCAATAATAGATGTAAAGGGAATAATGTAAATTACACGATCCATATTGTGGATCATTGCGTGATACAAAGCGAAACGAAGGCTGGCGAGTGTTTTACCTCCGCCAGTTGGAACGGTCAGGGTATAGGTTCCTTTGTCACGTTTAGCTGCATTGAGGCAGTGTTCAGCAATACCTCGACGAAGTTGGTCAATCGGATATTCCGTTTTAAACCTGCCAAGATGATCCTCCAGTCGGGTGGTTAGGATTTCCCATGTTACATTTTCTCTATTAGACTTGTACTTGACCCTTGCAGGATTTTCAAAGCAGGCTGAATCGATTCGATCAGCATCAATTAGGCAACTGAATAAAAATCGAACCAATAATCCAATCTGGTTTTGTGCCACCAAGCATTTATCGCTTTTATTGGGGGATAGAAGAATAATTCTCCTGATTATGGCTTCAACCTCTTTGATAAATTCAGGATTGCCAATAATTTTTCGGACATGATCAAGAATGTCCTTGTCCACTTTATCAAGCACTTCTGTATAGTGCGTGCGCTGATCAGCCTTCTTCATTCGCTTGGTGAATGTATCCTCAACTGGACTATTTGATCCTGAGCTCAAGCAATCAATCAAGCCAGAGTGATGGGAAGCAAGACATAATGCAAGAATTTGACTGACAATTATTCTCAACTGACCCTGATTCGAGAGTTCCTGCCATATGAATTGAGCACCTGCACTTGAATGATCTATTTTTCCTTTAAGACCTTTCGCATCAACAAAATCCTCGTCTTCATCGGGATTTAGGAGTCCAGTTGCAGATTTTAGATAATTTTGGAACTCGGTGCTGTATTTCCCAAAATCATGGAGTATTCCGATCAATTCCCCATGTAGAGGCAACCCAATCTTTTGAGCATGAGAACGCGATAACTCTGCAACATTTGTTAAATGATGCTCCAAAGGTTGCGTGTGTTTAGCTGTTATGTGAGCGTACGCCTTTGGTTGAAGAGACTCCATTTTTATTCAGGGGAAGTATTGGTGAAACGGCCTGGACGTATAGGTTGTATGATCGTATTTGAGTCTTGAGAGAAAGGGATAAAAAACCGTATTTCAAATTAAGAAAATATATCCACATATCACGTTAAAACAACATGTTAGTTACTAAATTGTCCCATCATCTAAAAAAATCAGAACCACTCAGATAATATCACCACTATCTAAATTCTAATCCATGCCCAGTAGTGGTACAAAAGCTGTCTGAGGTATGAAAATGTTTATTTTTTTTGCGACCAGTCGCATGTTTTTTCTTTGTCCGTCAAGATTTTGAGGGTCTGGTGGCTATGATCAGAGCTGGCCGTGTTCTTAGGAGTCTGACCAAGGCAGGAAGAGTGATTCGATTCGGGTGTGGT
>CAIVCU010000259.1 GCA_903904495.1 uncultured Chlorobiaceae bacterium | reverse complement strand
GTGAAAGGAGTAACAGGGCGACTGCTGGAAATCGATATGGGTACTATGTTCGATAAGCAGAAAGCCATCATCGGCAAGAAGTCCACCTCCGACAATTTTTTCAATCAGCATATCATAATCCTGCCAAGAATAAGGAGGATCGCAAAAGACAAGATCGAACTGTCCTGTCGAGCGCCCCAAAAATGCCGAAACATCCGAATTAACAATTCTGACAAGATGCTGAACCCCCAACTGAATGCTTGTAAGCTTCAAAGCTTTCAGGGCATCAATATGCTGATCAATAAAACATACTGACCCGGCCCCACGGCTCAATGCCTCAAAACCAAGAGAACCGAACCCGGCAAACGCATCGAGAACTGCAACTCCATCAAAGTCTATCCTTCCTTCAAGAATATCAAAGAGAGACTTTTTAACACGGCTGCTGCAAGGTCGTATTGCTTGTGACGATGAACTCCTGAGTTTGCGTCCTTTATAGGTACCTGCCAGAATCTGCATTGAACCGATGCAGATTAAAAGTCACCGAAAACGGTCTCAGTAAGGATGACAAGTGCTTTTTCAGCATCATCCTTGGACGGCGGTTTTCCGTGCCAGTTACTCTTATCAGGCATGGTCCCTTCAAAAAACGGAACACCTTTACCCATAATGGTTACAGCCAGTATTACTGATGGCCTGCTGCGCTTTTCATCAGCCTTGATAGCTTCAACAGTGCTGACAAAATCTTCAATATCGTTTCCATCGCAATGATAGACATCCCAGCCAAACGACCGCCACTTGTCAGCAAATGGTTCAACTCTCATAATATCGTTGACCTCACCGTCAATCTGCTCATTGTTACAATCAACAATACCAATAAGTTGTCCAAGCCCGTAATGGGAGGCGCTCATGGCTGCTTCCCAGATCTGACCTTCCTGGCACTCGCCATCACCCATCAGACAGAACACATCAGCATCGTTACCGTCTATGCGAAGACCGAGCGCTGCGCCGACTGCTGCTGAAAGGCCCTGACCCAGTGATCCGGAAGCGATTCTGATGCCTGGGAGCCTTGATTCAGAGGTCGGATGGCCCTGCAGGTATGAGCTGATCTGGCGCAGGGTATTCAATTCGCTGAGGGGAAAATAGCCTGAACGGGCAAGCACACTGTACCATACCGGAGCGATGTGCCCATTGGAAAGAAAAACCATATCTTGATCAGGGCTCTGCCAGAACCTATGCGGTTCCTGCTTAAGGAGCCTGAAGTAGAGTGCTGTAAAAATATCAGCCATACCGAGAGAGCCACCCGTATGACCGGAATTGGCTTTAACAAGCATTCTGATAATATCCCGTCGGACTTGACGGGCCATCTCATTGAGTTCATCAAATGTGGCAAGCTTAAGAAGCTCGCCTTTTTTATCCGCAGGATAAACTTTTAAGTCTTTTGCCATGGTACGTCAACAAAATTCTCGCGAATTAATAAAAAAGTGCAGTTTAAGAGTCTGGTGATAATAACAAAAAAACTTATTCATGTTCGCGCTTTCTTTCCCTGAAAAACTTCCATACGGAAAAAGAAAGCAGCAGAACAAACAAAATCGATACAGGAACAGTGTATAGGGCAACATAACCACCAATATGCTGCCAGTTACTTCCCAGTAAAAAACCACCGTAGAGCAACAGCACATTCCAGGCTGTTGCGCTTGTTGCTGCAGCAAGAAAAACAAACGGGGTTTTGAGATCCATCAACCCGGCCATAACGGAAATAACCGCCCTGGAACCGAACAGAAAACGGTTTACCAGCACGGCCAGATACCCATGAGCAGAAAATTTCCGGCGTAGAAGCTCCATATCGGAAGGCGGGAAAAAACGATGAGCACTTTTTGACAGCCAGTGTTCAACCGAAGTACCTCCCTCAACATACAATTTCATGCCGAGATATTTACTGAGCAGGTAGACAAGCATGAACCC
>CAIVCU010000258.1 GCA_903904495.1 uncultured Chlorobiaceae bacterium | reverse complement strand
TATATTTTATGTCGTTTTTGCTTCGGTAAATATTGATCCGGTCTTTGTTGCCGTTATTGCTTTCGGAATGAATTTTGCTGCCTATGTTGCGGAAATATTCCGTTCAGGCATAGAAAGTATAGATAAAGGGCAGACCGAAGCAGGCATTGCCATGGGCTTTACCAGGCTTAACACCTTTCTTTTTATTGTTCTCCCTCAAACCCTCCTGCGGATTTTACCGACCTATAAGGGTGAGTTTATTTCTTTGGTAAAAATGACATCCATTGTTGGATATATTGCTGTGCAGGATTTGACAAAGGCAAGTGACATTATCCGCAGTCGTACGTTTGATGCGTTTTTTCCTCTGATTATGGTGGCGGTTCTTTACTTTTTGATTTCATGGGTTCTCATGCAATCCATAGAGTATGTTGAACGGGTAACTGATCCGAAATTCAAAAGAAAACAGAGGAAATCATGTTGAATCTTTTTATGAAGTACAGACTCTTTGTTATAGTGGCGGGGTGTCTGCTCTGTTCGGGATTTATCAGTAAACCACTTTCCTCGATAGATGACCTTAAAGACAAGCGGATCGGCGTACTGATGGGTTCTGTTCACGACAGGTATGCCAATAAAACGTATCCTCAGGCCTCAATTCTGCAGTATAAATCACCTTCTGATCTCATGCTTGGGGTCAAGTCAGGAAAGATTGATGCCGCAATTTACAGTTACGATGAGCTGATGCAGCTGTTGAGTCATCATGACGATCTGGCTATCATCGGTGATGCTCTGTTTTCAACACCAATCGGCATGGGATTTCACCGCGATAATAATGACCTGCGCCTTGAGTTCAACCGCTTTCTGAAGCATATACGCAGTAACGGCCAGTATGATGCTATGATTCGTCATTGGATGAATGACCGCGCTGTAGATATGCCGGAAATTCAAAAATCATCGTCGGGTAAACCCCTTGTTGTGGGCATCGTCAGTGACAATGGTCTTCCTTTCAATGTTGTTATCAATAACCGGATGGTTGGATTTGGTATAGAGCTGCTTGAAAGGTTTGCTCTGTATTCCGGTAGACAGATCACCTACAGGGATCTTGAATTCTCGAACCAGATTGCTGCTCTGGAAAGTAAAAAGATTGATATGAGCGCGGCGGTAATGTCAATTACAGAAGAGCGGAAAAAACAAATCGCTTTTTCTGATCCTTATTACGATCAGGCGGCCAATATGTTTGCGCTTAAAAAAAATATTGCCGTGAAAACTGCGGGTCCAAAAACCATGCAGAAGAATGTGTCGGTATCATTTTTTGCAGGAATTATCAACAGTTTCCAAAGTAATATTGTTCAAGAAAATCGTTATTTGCTTATTCTTGGAGGACTTAAGACTACTGTTATTATTTCTGTTCTGGCTACGTTGTTTGGTACGCTTCTGGGAGCCGTTGTCTGTTTCATGCGCATGTCGAGCAGCGTAATACTCAATCTGCTTGCGAAAACCTATATCGCAATATTACGAGGAACTCCGGTGCTGGTGTTTTTAATGCTGATATTCTATGTCGTTTTTGCTTCGGTAAATATCGATCCCGTATTTGTTTCGGTGATTGCATTTGGAATGAATTTTGCGGCCTATGTAGCTGAAATATTCAGGTCGGGTATTGAGAGTATCGACAAAGGGCAATCTGAAGCAGGAATTGCCATGGGTTTTACCAAGGTAAACACTTTTCTGTTTATTGTCCTGCCGCAAACAGTCCAGCGGATTTTACCAGTCTATAAGGGTGAGTTTATTTCATTGGTCAAAATGACTTCGATTGTCGGCTACATCGCTGTACAGGATTTGACAAAGGCGAGTGACATTATCCGCAGTCGCACGTTTGATGCTTTCTTTCCCCTGATAATGGTAGCTGTATTATATTTTCTTATTTCATGGTTTCTGATGTTGTTAATGGAGTATGCTGAACGGTTAACGAACCCTAAACTCAATAGAAAAAAGATACTTATTGCATGATAAAAATTGAACATCTTTCCAAGAGGTTTGGGAATCTTGAAGTGCTTAAAGATGTCTCTGTCGAAATAAAGACAGGAGAGGTGATTTCAATTATTGGCCCTTCCGGTACCGGTAAAAGCACTTTTTTGCGTTGTATCAACCTCCTTGACCACCCCAGCGGCGGTTCAATTCGAATTGATGGGGTTGATATAATGGATCCAAAGTCTGATGTCCCAAAAGTTCGGCAGAAGATGAATATGGTTTTTCAGTCGTTCAATCTGTTTTTTCACCTCTCCGTGATGGACAATCTGACCCTTGGGCCGATTAAACTTTTGGGGATGAGCCAGCAGGATGCTGAACGTAAATCCATGGATCTTCTTAAACTGGTAGGACTTGCCGAAAAGGCGGAGAGTTATCCTGATGAGCTTTCCGGTGGCCAGAAACAACGTGTTGCCATTGCTCGATGCATGGCTATGGATCCAAAGATTATTCTTTTTGATGAACCGACGTCGGCTCTTGATCCCACCATGGTAAGCGAGGTTTTGTCAGTTATCCGACGACTGGCTAAAGATGGCATGACAATGGCGATTGTTACCCATGAAATGGATTTTGCCAGGGACGTTTCAAACCGGGTGTTTTATATGGATGAGGGTGTTATCTACGAAGAAGGTACACCAGAGCAGATATTTGATAATCCTCAAAAGGAAAAGACCAAAACTTTTATAAACAGGATACGAAGTTTCTGCTATCATATTACTTCTCCTGATTATGATTTGTATGCTATGAATGCCGAAATAGAAATGTTTTGTGAAAAACAGATTCTGGCTGTTAAAACCCGACAGAACCTTCTTCTGCTTGTAGAAGAGATGCTTCAGATTTTTAATCCATTTTTGTCTTCGCTGCTTCTGGATATTGTTCTTGCCTATTCAGAAAAGAAAGAGATTCTGGAAGTTGTCTTTGAATATACAGGAGAGGCTGTGAACCTGCTTGATAAGAATCTTTTGGCTGATGAGTTAGGATTGACAATTATTCAGGGAGTGACAGAGAGCATTGATTACAGGCATATGGGCAATAAAAACAGATTAACAATGATCTTGAAGAGTGCGTAATGTTGCCTTAACACGGCTGTCGCATTTTATTAAATTTTTAACTATAACGTACATGACTATTGAGATTAAAAAGGAATCAGCGGCCTTGGTTGTTAAGGTTGCGGGAAGGTTGGATGCTGTGACTGCTCCGGAGTATGAAAAGAAGGTCAATGAATTGATTGCTGATGGTGAAATTAATTTTGTCGTTGATTTTGAGCAACTCGAGTATATAAGCAGTGCCGGTTTGCGGGCTTTGCTTGCCACTGCTAAGCGGATCAAGGGTAAGAGTGGAAAAATCCTGCTTGCTAATATCAAGGGAGGAGTCAAGGAGGTATTCGATATTTCAGGGTTTGGCACTATTTTTCCGATGCATGATTCTGTGGCCAGTGCATTAAGTGCTTCGGTTTGATAAATGGCGCATAAATTCGAAAAAATATTTGCAGCCAACATTGACAAACTAGCTGAAATCACTGAATTTGTTGAGGAGTGTGCTGATCATTTCGGGCTTGAAGCTAAACAAAAGTTTGGACTGCTTGTTGCCCTTGAGGAGGCCTTTGTCAATATCTGCAGTTATGCCTATCCGAACCATGATGGCATGGTTGAGTTTGCATGTGACGCGGACGCGGACGCAGATTCTTTTGTTATGGAAATATCAGATAGCGGCAGTCCTTTTAACGTCTTGTCGCTTCCTGATCCTGACATATCTATGGATATAGAGGATCGGGATATTGGTGGCCTGGGTGTTTATTTTATCCGCAGAATGACTGACAAGGTCAGTTACCGCAGAAAAAATGATCAAAACGTTTTGAAATTGGTTTTGAATCGCACCTCTTAAATGGGTATGCCCCCAAATGCATTGTTCCCATGAATCAGACGCCTGCTAATATCATCTACGGTGTTGATGATGTTCCCCCATTTTCTGCCCTTTTTTTCCTGGCGCTTCAGCATGCGATCCTTGCGCTTGTGTTTATCGTGTATCCCCTTATGCTTGTTACTGAGGCTAACGGAACTCAGTTTGATGCAGAAGCGATTGTGACGGTGAGCATCCTTGCTATGGCTTTTGGTACGTTTATCCAGTCTCTCGGCCGCAAAGGGATAGGAAGCGGTTTTCTTGGGGTTACTATAACTAGCGCTATTTATCTGCCGGTTTCCATCCTGGCCGTCCATACAGGAGGCTTAGGTCTTGCATTTGGGATGACCATGCTTGGTGGAATTTTCAGCCTTCTGTTTTCACGTTTTCTGAAATATTTACGACCCTTGTTTCCTGCAGAAGTTTGTGGCGTGGGAGTTATGATGCTTGGTGTCTCTATGGTAGGGCTTTCCGTTACACGGGTTACGGGACTTCATGATCATAATGCTGTTGACCCTAAAGCAATTGCTGTCGCCTTTATCACTCTAGCCCTCATGGTAGCTTTGAGCATTTGGCCAAAGGTGCATATTCGTCTTTATTCAGCAGTGATTGGATTAGTTTGCGGCTATGGCGCTGCTTTATGGGCAGGTATCATTGATGTTAAAATTTTTAATGGTGTAATGGAGAGCGGTGTTCTTGCATTGCCGGTGATTTCAATTCCTCAATGGAGTTTCCAGTGGGCCTTGATCATTCCTTTTGGAATGACAGCACTTGTCTCCTCTTTAGATTGTTTCGCCTGTATAATTACCTGTGAAAAAATAAATCAATCTGAATGGGTTCGGCCTGATATGAAGCCTATCTGCGGTGGCCTTCTTGCCGATGGTATCAGCACACTCTTTGCTGGAGCCTTTGGAACTCTTGGTACCTGTGTTTCTTCTGCCCATATAGCTCTCTCGTCTGCTACAGGGGCGACATCACGTCGTGTGGGTCAATGGTCGGCACTGTTGCTTCTTGCAATGGCATTTGTGCCGCCACTTACTAAACTTCTTACTCATATCCCCGCTCCAGTCATTGGAGCAGTCATGCTCTTTGCGTCAGCATTTCTTATTACTTCAGGAATGGAGCTGATTGTCTCCAGAATGCTTGATACAAGACGTATTTTCATGATTGGCTGCTCCATCATTGTGGGCATTGTTTCAATCCAGCTCAGTGATTTGTTCAAGCAACTGCCACCAGCCGTTTATAGTATTGCCGGCTCACCCTTTGCGCTTGCCTCGGTTTGCGCTATTCTGTTAAATCTGCTGTTTAAAATTGGCACAGCTCGTAATGCATCGCTCTCTGTTCCTCCTCAGTTCAGTAGTGTTTCTAATATCTTGAGTTTTTTTGAGAAGAGTGGTGCATCCTGGGGCGCTCGTCGTCAAGTGATGCAAAAGGCGGAGAATGCTGTTAATGAACTGCTTGAAACCATGGTCACGATGCAATTGGTCGACGGTTTTATAGAGATTCAATTGCATTGTAATGAGCAGTATATTGATGTTATTCTGCTCTATTCAGGGTTGCCATTTTCATCGTCCTCATCGATACCGTTGCCTGAACAGATTCTTGATGACGAAAAGCAACTGCAGTATCTTTCGGTAGCACTTATTCGGCAATATGCAGATAGAGTAATCATTGACAAGCAAAAGGAAAAGGAACGCATTTCTTTACGGTTTGAGCAATAACGTTCAGAATTCAAACGAAGTACCCTGGGGAACCCCAGGGTGCTCTCCACCGCTTACCGTTCGGCGCTTTCCAAATCCTGCTGCACATCGCGTTGAAAATCACAGGTCAGATAGTCAAAGCTCATTGGCAGTCCCAATTCAAGGGTGGTGATAAACTGTATGCCCGCACTGATATCAGATGGTTTGCATTCCAGCAAGTGTCCTCCAAGCGTTCTGTCTCTTGAAAGAAAATGAAGGTGCATACCGGGAACACTTACTGATCCCATGAATGCCGGTGTATAAAACCCTACCAGAGTCCCTTCTATCCCTTTATAATTAAATACCGGCTGATCTTTTGCCACATCTGCTAACGGGCGATAATTCTCCTGTCGAGGAACCGAACGGACTTTGATTTCGGCAAAAGAACCTTCTATCCTAATGGCATAAAAAATGTTGGGCGAAGGAAGAAGACTGAACAGCCAGTCAAGAAAAACCTTATAAGAACATTCTTCCTGAAGTTGGTCGTGGCTTACTGGCTTGTAGAATGTAACGCAGGTAAACGGTGTTAATGTGTCTGCACTTACTCTCGCGGCAACACCATTTGATGTGATCTGGTAAATCGCACCATCAAGCATGACCATCTCGCCGTCCAGATTATCAAAAGTGCCCAATCCGAAATCGCCATGCTTCTTAATGTCTGAAAAGGGGATTTTCTGTATATAGATTCCTTCAACCAGTGCGTTAACCGGAGTAGAGAAATATATGCTCTCACGATGAACCATTCGCTCTTTCAATGTCATAAAAGGTTTACTCCTTGAAGGTATAAAACACAACTTACGAAACTATAAGGACTTATACTCCATACTCAATGTGCGATTGAGAATCCATATACATTTGTCAACGCATAAAGTTAAACCCAACAGACAGGATCGGGTCGGCGGTGTCATGTTTTGGTTGGAATTAAGGAATGTATTCCTCAATTGTCGCATTTGAGTGCTCCTGTCGCCATATAAGTCAGTTTGATCCTCGTCAAGAAGTTCGCCTGATTTGACTATTTCACTAGCATTTTGAATAAGAAAGTCGAGGGCCTCAAAACAGTTATTCGCCAGTAACGTGATTTCGGGTAAAGATTGAGCCTGCCGGATGAATTCAATCAATTTCATCAATTCCTCTGCAAGCTGCATGATCATAGTCTGACGGTTCTGCAGTATGGCGTGCCTTTGAGCTTGGCTTACATCAAGATGCAAAGATACAACTTCAGCCATTGCCGACTCGATTTCGTGACCAAGACATTGCAATGCTTCCCATCTTTTCTTAAGGTCAGCGCCGCGATTAGGCTCGAAGGCACTGGGTAGCAAAGCGGCTACTTGCCCAAATTCACGGGATTGCTCCATATGAATGATATCGAGAGCAACCTGAGAATCATCGGGGCTCTTATCCCACAGGAACAGAGGCTTCGACAGTTCTTCCTCTTCAGCTGGAGGAAACTGGTGCGCCAACCACCCGACAACTGGGGTATGGATGAGCATGTAAAAAATTGCAGCTGTGAGATTCATCAACATGAATGCCCATGCAGCCTGTATTTCTGGCTCAGGAGTGATTTTGGCAAGAAGCGCCAGCACGAGAGGAATATGAAGGTACTTTTCAACATAGAAGAGAATGACAAAAACTCCTGCACCGGTGAAGTTGAAATAATTGACGAAGCGAACTAATTGGCGTCCTGAGCCGCTCATAGCAGAGCCAAGGAATGTTTTGAAGCCAGTCGAACCTACAGCCGCGCCATACATAATCAAAAAAGTTTCCTGTACCGGCAGAACGCCTCCTTTTGCTAATCCAATTGCCACCATTACCACTGTAGTGGAGGACTGAACCAGAAACCCAAAAGCCATCCCGATCAGGATGCTTAATCCTGGCCAAGCGCTTGCAATTCTCAGAGTTTCGCTAAACCAAGGTTCTTGACGAAGTGGCCTGACACCATCCAACAGCATTTCAATCCCGAAAAAAATGAGGCCAAGCCCAAAAGCAAGATTCCATAAGTTTCGGCGAGTATCTACCTTGGTGAAATACAGCATAATTGCCGAGATTCCGACCACAAAGAAAACCCCAAATCGAATTTTTATCGATACAAGGAACGGTAGAATACAGTTGCCAACGCTGAACCCGGTCAAGATAGAGATGGCTTGGGCTACCGTAACGCTGCCTGCGGAGTTCAAGCTTCCCAAAATAAAAAGAGCAGCAGAAGTACTCTGCAATGCAGCGCCTGCTCCAAGACCAAAAACTAATGCCTTCCAGCGAGGGTTAAGGTATTGCATCGACAAAATGCGAAATGTCCGGCTGCCGATACGCTTGAGACTTTCCGATAAGATGTTAATACCAGTAAGTAATAGTCCCAGTCCCAACAAAAACATTGCAGATGCTTGTACTTCGATCGCCATAACTAATAAATTGTAGTCGAATATTAAAAATCCACCAATTTTGAAAATTAGCAATTACCAAGGAAGAGGCTATAAATTCCGTGATTTCAAAATGGTTTGCACCACTTGGTGATGCCGTAATTGTTGTTTTCTAAGTTGCCCTCCTTCCTCTACTTGCAGTTGATTAAAAACAGTTTTGCGGTGTTCGGATCTAGCAGTCTGTCGGAATTGACCTAATCGACCAAATTGCTTTCACTCCTCTCAACGCTGATTAATGGTAATCTTATTGAGTTCTTTGCTGTTTAAAATGGTCTTTTTTCTTTGCGTCACTCAAAAATAGAGTCGTTCGGGTGTTTTCACCCCCTGTTCAGGCCATTGTTCGGCTTAACACCTGTAATCGCTTCAGGTTCCACCCAATACTGACAAGATCCCATTCACCTTTGACATTTTCTATCCCTCTGAGCATGAACTGCCTGAAGCCAAGCACTGATTTAATGTATATCGCTGAAATATCCTGCGTCGGCAGTTGCCTGAGTTACCTTGCCCAGCATTGCAGGTAGTCTTTTCAACTCGTCAAGAGCGGGCTTGATTTCTTCTTTATCGTTCGCATGTTGGCTGACATGGACTCCAACCAGCAGCATGGTATCGATATCGACACTCCCTTGTGCGTTATATGCCTGCATGAATCCACCGCCCGATACCGGCATGATCCGTGACTCCTCATCCGTCAGATTGACCTGATCTTTATCCTTTACCCCTGGTTCTGGAGCTTGAGGAGTTTTCCCTCTCGGTTGTTTCCCTGTCTCTTGACTTTTGCGTTTACGATCTGCAAGCTTTTTCTCATACTCAGCTTTTTCTTTTGCATATCGTTCCTCTGCCCGATGCT
>CAIVCU010000257.1 GCA_903904495.1 uncultured Chlorobiaceae bacterium | reverse complement strand
CTGTGCGAAAAGCCTTTTGCCCTCGGTCTTCTCGATGCAACAGCAATGGTTGATGTAGCATCTAAATCTCCCGGGCTGGCCCTTCTCGACCACCAGCTCCGCTTTCATCCCGCAGTTCGCAGCATGAAACAAATGATTGATGGTGGTGAAATTGGCAAAGTCTATGAGGTCCGTGCCGTCGTCAACCTTGCCAGTCGTAACCGTCCTGACATGCCTTGGTCATGGTGGTGCGATGCTTCAAAAGGCGGTGGCGCTCTCAGTGCGATAGGCTCTCATCTTATCGACATGAATCGCTATCTCATTGGAGAGATTGCTGAAGTCTCATGCAATCTCTCCACTAGTATTCCCTGGCGCCCGGATAATAGTGGCAAGCCCTGTGCAGTGACCTCCGATGACAACTTTGCAATGATGATGAAGTTCGGACCCTCCTCCGTTGCTCTTGGCTGCTCATCTCTTATGCATGTCACCACGGTTGGGGCATACACATGGTTCTCTTTTGAGGTTGTAGGAAGCCTCAAGACTATAAGGCTTGACGGTGCAGGTAGGCTCTGGGAAGTGACAAACGATAATGCAAAACGGGGTCGTAGCCTTATCGACGCCCCAAGGTGGAAACTCATTGAACCGATGCTTTCGTGGGACGAGCTGGTCCTTCAGGAAAAGATCAGACAGTCCTCACTCGCTGTGCACGGTATTTTTGCTGTCGGTTTTGCGTTTCTTGCCCACCGGATTGTCAAGGCACTCCGTAACAGAGAAAAAACCCTGCACGATGCGGCTGGGTTTATTGATGGCCTGAAGATTCAGAAGGTTCTTCAGGCCGGTTACCGCTCCGATCGCCTTCGCACCTGGGTTAAAATTTAACACTGGAAAAAACACAGGTAACCACCAGCCCTTCTCATTACCGACGTTCTGGAGAGGGCTGTGAGTGATTATTTCCAAAAAAAATTGGTAACTTCACAAGACGAAAACCCCGAATAATAATCGAGATTATGATTTCAAGCCTGTCATGAGAGATGTGGGCTTATTTTTTCTTTCTCCCGCTCCTCTTTCAGGGCTGTTTTGCCTTTCATCCGATGAGTGCACGTTTCTTGTTTCGTATTGAAAAAAGGGCCACCCTTTTATAGATAGAATATGGAGTTAAGAAATACACAGAGACACGTTTCAATGAAGAAGAACCGTATTTTTCTTCTGTATATAGGATTATTTCTTCTTGTTGCTCCTCTTCTTTCATGGTGGACGGTCATATATGCAGATCATCAAATGCGTGATCAGCTGCTCCAACAGGTTCGTCTTGCTGTCCAGGGTGTTGACATTCAGCAATTAAGAACACTTGAAGGTTCGAAAGCTGATCTTGAAAAGCCTGCTTACACCAAGCTCAAGGAGCAGCTTGCAAGAGCCAGAAGTGCTGCCCATAAGTGCCGTTTTATCTATCTTCTTGGTAAAAACAGCAGTGGGAAAGTGTTTTTTTATGCTGATTCCGAACCATCGAATTCAACGGAATCTTCTCCCGCCGGTCAGATATATGACGAAGCAACTGATATCCTCCAGAAAGTATTCATCATAAAAGAAGCAAATACTGAAGGGCCTGTACCGGATCGCTGGGGTACTTGGGTCAGTGGCTTTATTCCTCTTGTCGATCCTCAGAACGGAAGGCTCATTGCTGTGTTCGGTATGGATATCGATGCTTCTGACTGGGTACTGGATATTGTTGCCCGTTCATCCATTCCCATTGGTCTTATGCTGGTGATTCTGATTGTCCTCATCAGCGCATATCTTGTTTCGCGTCGAGCGGAGGTTGTTCCAGGCATGGTACGACGACGCCTTATTCCTCCCCTTGGGGCACTGATTTCAATAATTATCGTCTCTTTGGGCTTTCTCCTCTGGCAGCAGCATCTGCAGAAAATGAATGAGGCTGTTCATCGCTCTGAAACCGAGATATCCGGTGCATTTCAGAAAAGCCTTGATGTATCGAAGGATGCCCTTGGCATTGTCGCTGAGTCACTCATTCATGACACTGATATAACAAACGCAATGCTTTCTCGTGATAAAGGTCAGCTTTATGCAAACAGCTCTTCACTCTATGAGGGGCTCAAGCGTTTTTACGGGATATCACAATTAAATTTTATTGATCCGAAGCGCCAGTGTATCCTTCGTGTGCAAAAACCGACTGAAAGTGGCGACCGGATTGACAGGTTTACTTTAGGTGAGGCTGAAAGGACGGGAGCATCGTCAAGCGGGATTGAGCTCGGCCCGTTGGGTAATTTTACTTTTTGGATTGAAGTGCCAGTAGTCGCTAATGGTCGTCTTCTCGGTTACATTGAGCTTGGCAAGGAGACTGAGAACATTCTTAAAGGCATTAAGCTTGAGTCGGGGCGCGGACTGGCGATTTTTATCAATAAAAGATTTCTGAAGCGATCCCAGTGGGAAGAGGGCATGAAAATTTTTCAGCGCGATGCGTCATGGAACCTCTACAAGGATAACGTACTGGTATTTTCTTCGCTTGGCCGCTTTCCTGAGGAGTTTAATGCAGTGCTTTCAGGTGTCGACGCAACGGATGGAATTGAGTCAGATTTTGACGGCAGATCGTGGAGGATTACTGCAAATCCCCTGAAAGAGGCTTCAGGTCGAGTAGTCGGCAAGATGATCATGATGCAGGACATTTCATCGTATAAGTGGAGTGTTTACCGTCTTGTTGCAATTGTCGGCATTGCTCTTGTTGTTGTTTTTGCCCTGTTTTTCGGATTTCTTATTGTTCTTTTAAGCCGTGTGGACAGGAGCATAAACCGTCGTGAAAAAGAACTTATTCTGAGCCGTGAACAGTATATGCTGGCTGTAAACGGTAGTAATGACGGTATCTGGGACTGGAATTTACGGGATAACACTCTTTATCTTTCCCCCAGATGGAAAAACATGATTGGTTTTGAAGATCATGAGCTTTCCAATCTGTATGCCACCTTTGAAGATCGTCTGCATCCTGAGGACAAACCACTCTATGAGGCATATCTTGACCGGTATCTGAAAGCTGAAATCCCATCATTCAGTATTGAATTTCGACTCAGGCACCGCAATGGGTCTTATATCTGGATATTGGGTAAAGGCGAGGCGCTTCGGGACAAGGATGGCGTTTCTTACCGTATGGCCGGTTCCCACAGTGACATATCGTCCCGGAAAAAAGTGGAAGAGGAGATCAGGCACCGCTCGTCATTTCAAATGCTGCTTATAGACCTTGCTATCAGTTTTGTCAACAAGCCCCTCAACGATCTCGATAACTCCATTAACAGGGTGCTTGCTCTTGTCGGAGAGTTTTCAGGGGTTGACCGTGTCTACCTGTTTCACTATGACTTCGAACGTGAATCCATGAGCAACACCCATGAGTGGTGTGCATCAGGTATCGCTCCTCATATTCAGGATCTGCAGGATGTGCCATATCAGGAATTGCTGGAATGGGTTTCAAGTCATCAGAGGGGAGAGGTTGTCTATATTCCGGATGTAAAGGAATTAAAGGAAGATAGTGTTTTTCGTGCCGGACTGGAGGCTAAAGGGATTAAGTCTCTGATAACGATTCCATTGAATTATTCAGAAGAGTGTTTCGGCTTTGTCGGTTTCTCTTCAGTCCGTGAGTTGAAAACCTGGGGGGATGAGGATATCGCCCTGCTTCGGATTCTAGCCGAACTCATTACCAATGCTGAGGTTCGTCATCGGAATGAAACTGCGCTTATTAATGCACGATTTCTAGCAGAAACAGCAAATCGGGCAAAGAGCGAGTTTCTGGCCAATATGAGCCATGAAATCCGCACACCGTTGAATGGAGTTATCGGTATGACGACTCTTCTGCTTGATACAACGTTGAACACTGAGCAGAGGGAATATGCGCAGGCGGTACTCTCAAGTGCCGAGTCACTGTTGAGCCTGATCAATGATATCCTTGATTTTTCCAAGATTGAGGCTGGAAAACTTGATCTTGAAGTGATTGATTTTGACCTGCGCAACATTCTCGGCGACTTTGCTTCGATCATGGCGCTTAGAGTCGCTGAAAAGAAACTCACCTTTACCTGTACTCTCTCGCCAGATGTTTTCCCTCTACTCAGTGGCGATCCGGGGCGGCTCTGTCAGGTGCTCAACAATCTTGCCGGTAATGCCATCAAGTTTACCCATCAGGGAGAGGTATCTGTCAATGTCGGGATGGTTTCAAGCAGTGATGAGGAGGATTTGCTTCGTTTTTCTGTCATAGATACCGGTATTGGTATTCCTCAACAGAAAATTGATATCCTTTTTTCAAGTTTTACCCAGGTTGATGCTTCAACGACTCGCAGGTTCGGTGGGACTGGGCTTGGATTGGCTATATGTCGTCAGCTTGTGCAGCTTATGGGAGGAGAGATAGGGGTGAACAGTCTCGAAAACAAAGGTTCGGAGTTCTGGTTTATCCTTCCTTTTAAAAAGCAGACGAGCCTGATCAAAGATAGGCAGGATGCAAAGAAAGATGATGAGGTCACAAAGCTTCAGCCCATAACAAATAAGCATGATGAAGCTCCTCGCAGAAAGATCAGGCTGCTGCTTGCAGAGGACAGCAACGTCAATCAGAAGGTGGTGATGGGTATTCTAAGGAAGCTCGGCTACAATATTGACGTTGTCAGCAATGGGGCTGAAGTACTCAAGGCGCTTGAGGTCCTTACATACGATCTTGTCATCATGGATGTGCAGATGCCGGAAATGGATGGCCTGGAGGCAACACGTATTATCCGGAATCCACATTCAGCTGTACTCAATCATCATGTACCGGTAATTGCTCTCACGGCTCATGCCATGCAGGGTGACCGTGAGAATTGTATGCAGGCGGGTATGAATGATTATGTATCAAAACCAATAGACCCTTCTATACTGGTTGAAACTCTTAAAAAATGGCTGTAGTCTTTTTGAAAAAACAGGTTCGGGGTTGATGCCGGGAGTAAATCATTAACTGTTTTGTTCCCATTCTGCAAACAGCGTATTCAGTTCATTGCATAGTGTATGGTATCCATCAAGGATTTTAGCAGTTTCCTCCTGGCTTTTTTTATAGAAATCCTCTGTTGCCATCATGGTTTCAAGTGATTCTTTCTTTTGCTCAAGCCGGTTGATTTTCTGCTCTATCTCCTCAATTCTTTTTTTGTCTTTTTTAGCTGCGGAGGTTTTCTTTGTCAGCTCTTTCTCTTTCTCGCTGATTTGTGGAGGGGCACTCTGTTTTTTCTGCCGTCCGGCAGCGTCTTCTTTGCGTTCCGCCTCAAGGGCTTTTTCGGCTTTTTCCAGATATTCGGCATAGGTGCCGAGGTAGAGCTGAAGGGAGCCGTTTTTTATTTCTACCACCTTGTTGACGAGGCTGTCG
>CAIVCU010000256.1 GCA_903904495.1 uncultured Chlorobiaceae bacterium | reverse complement strand
TAAATCCGTTGGTGGAAATCCAATTTACATGGCTAAAGGATCGGGTGCATACATGACCGATGTTGATGGCAACACCTATCTTGACTATGTCGGCTCATGGGGGCCGTTCATTCTCGGCAGCATGCATCCAAGAATCACAGCCGCGCTTGAATATACCCTGAAAAATATCGGCACCAGCTTTGGCACCCCGATCGAAATGGAAATTGAAATTGCCGAACTTCTCTGTAAAATCGTTCCATCGCTCGAAATGGTCCGAATGGTCAACAGCGGAACTGAAGCAACCATGTCTGCTGTTCGTCTCGCAAGAGGATACACCGGCCGCGATAAAATTATCAAATTCGAAGGCTGCTACCACGGCCATGGCGACAGCTTCCTGATCAAGGCTGGTTCAGGTGCACTGACACTCGGCGCCCCCGACAGTCCCGGCGTCACCAAAGGCACCGCAATGGATACGCTCAATGCAAAATACAACGATATCGAATCCGTAAAACTCCTTGTCAATGAAAACAAGGATAAGGTTGCGGCAATCATCATCGAACCGGTCGCAGGCAATACCGGCGTTATCCCCCCACAACCAGGGTTCCTTGCCGCACTCCGAGAACTTTGCAACCAGGAAGGCATTGTCCTGATATTTGATGAAGTGATGTGCGGTTTCCGTGTCGCTCTCGGCGGAGCCCAGAGCCTCTACGGCGTCACACCTGACTTGACCACAATGGGTAAGATTATCGGCGGTGGGCTTCCTGTTGGAGCCTTCGGTGGTAAACGCGAAATCATGGAAAGAGTTGCACCGCTTGGAGATGTTTACCAGGCAGGAACCCTTTCAGGCAATCCTCTTGCGCTGACCGCTGGCCTTGAGACCCTTAAAATCCTTATTGAAGAGAATCCTTATCCGGAACTCGAAAGAAAATCTGCAATTCTTGAAGCGGGCTTCAGTAACAACTTGAAAAAACTCGGGCTGAACTACGTGCAGAACCGTGTTGGCTCAATGTCCTGCCTCTTCTTTACGGAAACACCGGTCATCAACTTCGACACGGCAATCACTGCGGACGTAAAAAAACACGGTAAATACTTCCATTCTATGCTCGATCAGGGAATCTATCTTGCTCCATCGCAGTTTGAAGCAATGTTCACCAGTTTCGTACACACAGATGCTGATCTGGAAAAAACCATCAAGGCAAACTATAACGCCCTTGTTGCATCCGGCAAGTAACGTTCTTATGCCACTGCCTTATGCCACTGCATATTAAAAGGGAAGCCGTAAGGCTTCCCTTTTTGTTTCATCTCATGTAGGGGCGACCCTCGTGGTCGCCCTCCGCTTCATGTGCAATTCTGTGCTATTCAATAATCCCTGAACGCACATTCTCCCTCGTAATCATAACACGTTCTGCCGAATCCCTCACCATCCGCTCAAGCATCGGCAGAAAGCTGTCAATATTCTCCGTAGTGTCCACAAGCTCAACAATCATGGGAAGGTTAAGGCCGAACTCCACGATTTTAGCGGTATTGATATGCAGGTCATGGCCGTAGGAAAGCACACCCTTCATTACTGTCGCACCCGCCATACCGAGTTGCCGGGCTTCACGGACTATCTCCTCATAGAGGGGGCGATGACCGAAGCGTACATGTTCACCGACAAAGATCCGAAGCGATTCTAAATTTTTCAGTTCCATAATGCCCCCCTTATGTCCAGAGTTTTGCAAAAAGAGTTCCTGAATAAAGAGCAATCAGCCCACCCGCGATACTGCCGACAATATAAATGCTGAAATAAAAGAGCTGGCCATCTTTCATGAGTGCGGTAGACTCAAACATATAAGCGGAAAAGGTGGTAAATCCCCCGCAAATACCAGTTACAAGAAAAAGTCTTGCTTCAGGAGATACCAGTGTAGTCGAAACTGCCAGCTCGCTCAGAAGACCAATCAGAAAACTGCCGAAAATATTTACAGCAAAGGTTGCAAAAGGAAACCCCGGAAGAAGCGGAGAGAAGAGAAGAGTAACCAGATAGCGCGCCATGGAGCCAAGAAAACCCCCTGTACCGACCAGCAGCAACGCCCCTGCATGTTTCATAAACGGTACCTCCCAGGCACTGCTTCAGTGAGCAGGGATCTATCGATCATGCCCGCCTTGTCCTTCTTCTATCCGCTTGTGAGCACAGCACATCTCATCGAGAATACCAAGCAGCGTATTGAAAATACCTACACAGACAATTGTCGGCGCCCATAGCCCTATAAAAATGGCAATCAGTTCATGGTTTACCCCTGTACCAAAAATAAAGACGTAAATGGAGAGCAGTATCGAAAGAGATGATCCTATAAAATAATAATGCGGCTTCATACCCTGAGTTTGATTAAGTGAGCCATACCTTTTCAAAATGTAATAATAAGGTCATGAAAAAACCAGTTCAACAACGCTTTATCTCACAGGCGGCACCTTCTTACTCAATATCGATATGCACCTCGTTGCGACGCAAAAAAGGAATAGTCCAGGGAGGGTCGTAGCTTGCAGCACGTGGACCGGAGAGCACCCTGTTCCCCTTCTTCTCAATCCATATGGTCAGCTTATCCGCATAATTACGGAGGTTATTTTCAGAATGCAGCCCCGAATAACGGATCACACCAACCTTCTTTCCTTGCACGAGCCGCAGTTTCACTTCCGGATCAAGCGGAATGGGAAGCAATTCAAGTGTCGACCCTTCGGGCATAACAAACGACATCACCCAGGCATTGCCTTTTTTTTCCTGTATCACCGGTGCGGTCATTGATATTTTTTCACTGACAGGCTCCTGCATTACCGGAGCAGTCATTGCAATTTTCTGTTTTGCCCGGTTCTTGCCGAAAATATATCCGGCAAGGCGACTGAAAGCTGCACCACTTGTTTGACCGTATGACCCTTCCACAACCGTTTCGGCAACTATCAACTCTCCATATTGCCTGATTTCAAAATCCCCCTCCTCTGCAATAACCTTGTAAGGTGGCTCATTTGCCGTACGCTTTCCCAGCACCGAACAGCCTGCAAGCATCAGACTTGTCATCAGTAATACCGACCATGCACCCATAATCTCCTCCCTCAATCATCATGATTATAAAAAACACTCATACAATGGAAACAATCATATCTGAGAAAAGGTTTTTCATGGCTCATGACCCTCAAAAATTGAATTTGTCATAAATCGGCTTTAATTTATAGAAACATAACATTGGCCTGACCGCATCAGAACTGTTCACGACCATTGAATCCAGAAGGGAGAGTGCCATAAGCTTAACTCTAAAAAAACGAGTCATTGCGATCGACTATGGAACAAAACGCATAGGATTGGCTCAAAGCGATCCTCTTGGACTCTTTGCCCAGCCGGTAGGCACCTTTGACCGTGAAGGATTGTTCAAGACTCTTGAGGCTATGCTTGGGAAAAGTGATGTTGAAAAAATCATTGTCGGCTACCCGCTCAGCAATACAGGCGAAAAAAATGCCATGACCGGTGTGCTTGACCGCTTTATTGAGGAGCTTGGTGAGGCGTTCCCCCTGATAATGGTTGAAACCGTCAATGAACATTACTCATCGAGGGATGCACAGCGAATCCTGGTTGCATCGGGGACCTCCAGAAAAGTGCGGCAGCAAAAAGGACGGCTCGACAGTGCGGCAGCATGCGTCATCCTGAGCGATTACCTTGAAACCCGTCATTAATAAGGAAAAGAAAAGCTCTTAGCCCTCCCTGTCACGCCATGACTTTTTCCTTTAGCTTTTCGGCACTGCTTCTTTATCTTTAGGTTCATTGATTGTAACATCCTCGCTTAAAATTTTCAGCCCATATTTTTCATGAGTACATCTGCAATGCTTGACGTTTTTAAAACAACCGGGGCTCTGCTCGAGGGTCATTTCAAGCTGACGTCCGGACGCCACAGCAATACCTACTTTCAGTGCGCAAAAGTGCTGCAGTATCCGGAACACCTCACAGCTGTATGCAGCGAAATTGCCAGACATTTTGCCGACAGGAATGTTGAAACCGTCATCTCTCCGGCTATCGGCGGGATAGTGGTCGGAACGGAAGTAGGACGCCAGCTCGGGGTAAAAACAATTTTTGCTGAACGCAAGGACGGAGTCATGACGATCCGCAGAGGATTCAGCCTGGAACCCGACGAACGGGTGCTTGTCATCGAGGATGTCATAACTACAGGGGGCTCGGTTGCTGAGGTTATTGAACTCATCAAACATTCCGGAGCCTCGCTTGTCGGTGTTGGTTCGGTTGTTGACCGCAGCAACGGACGCGTCAGACTTGCTGATGACCATTTTTCAGTCCTTTCAATGGAAGTGATAAGTTATACTCCCGAAGAGTGCCCTCTCTGTAAAGAGGGTTTGACTATTGATGCCCCGGGAAGCCGGGCAAACAAGCAAAGTTGAACTGCATGACTGAACATCCACCAATCAGAAGCATTTCGTTTATTGGTCTCGGTTTGATCGGTATGTCAATGTTGAGAGCAATAAAGTGCTCTCCGCTTGCCATAGAAAACAATATTCTGTTACAGGGGTTTGACCCTAATTTTACCGATGGCGACCGACAGAGAGTCTCTGAGCTTGGTCTTGAACGATTTGTCAATGACAAAATACAACTTTACAGCGCCGACCTGATTATTCTTTCAGCCCCTGTGGAGGTTAATATTGCCCTGCTCGAAGAAATAAAACTGCTTGCACCAACAACAACGCTTATCAGCGATGTATCAAGCACGAAGTCACTTATTGCCCGAAAAGCCTGGGAGCTTGACCTTCCCTTCATAGGCATGCACCCCATGGCTGGCAAAGAGCAGCAGGGATACCATGAAAGCCATGAGGAACTTCTGCAGGGCCGACGCATTATACTTTGTGACGACAAAAACCTGCTTTCAGGCAAAAAAGGAACATTTCTCACCGATCTGCTTCACTCTGCAGGGTGCACAACGCTTTGTATGACGCCTGATGAACATGACCGCATCATAGCAAAAGTAAGTCATCTGCCCCAGTTGCTTTCAACACTTCTGATGGCCTACTGCGGAGAGTCGATCAGCAAATCAGGGCCGGGTTTTGCCACGTTTACAAGACTTGCAGGAAGTTCATGGCAGATATGGAGGGATATCATCGCAACAAACAGTGATAACATAGCAGATGAACTCGGGTATTTTTCTAACGAGCTTGCCCAACTGTCACAGGAGGTCCGTCATGGTGACCTTGAGCGGCTTGAATCACGTTTCAGTGATGCCAACCGCCTTTATCAAACTCTTAAAGAGATGAACCAGCAATGAAATTCGCTATTGTAGTCAATGTTTCAAGAGAAACAGCGCTGGATCTTGCCCGAAAGCTTGGCTTCTGGTTTAAGGAGAGGAGTATTGAGTATATTTTTGAAACCCAATCCGCAGAAAAACTGCAGATAGAAAAATCTCTTCCCATTGAGGAACTCAGCAAGCACTGTGACGCTTTTGTCTCGCTTGGCGGAGATGGAACACTGCTCTTCACGTCGCACTATGCCGTCACGAAGCCGATTATAGGCGTCAATGTAGGCTACCTCGGCTTTTTAACTGAGTTTACCCAGGATGAAATGTTTGGAGCTATCGAAAAGGTCCTTAACGGCACTTACTCCATTCATAATCGATTGCAGCTTGAAGCATCACTCCCGGTTAACAACGAGATGCTGCATTTCAAAGCACTGAATGATGTTGTCATTGAAAAAGGAACCTATCCGCGTATTCCGACATTTGTCATAAAGCTGGATGGTGAACTGCTCAGTTCGTACCGCGCTGATGGTATTATTATTGCAACTTCCACAGGCTCAACAGCGTACTCAATGTCTGCCGGAGGCCCTATCATCGCGCCGAAATCAAGCGTTTTTGTGATAACCCCGATATGTCCGCACATGCTGACCGTCCGACCTATCGTTATCAGCGACGACAAAGTTATCGAAGTCTCTGTCGATGCCCCTGATGGGGAGTTTCCTCTCAACTGCGATGGTCATTTCGGCAAATTTCTTGCCCCTCAGAAGGTCGTCATTGTGAAAAAATCTGCCGAGGTGATCAATCTTGTCGCAAATGAAAACCGCAATTATTGCGAAATCCTGCGGACAAAACTGCTCTGGGGCCGCGAGCATAATTTCGGTCTTTAAACAGCCGATATCTTTTCGAACGAATCAGGCTGGACATCTTCATGAGTAACAGTATCTCTTCCGACGCACTGCACAAGCTGCTTGGCATTCCTCTTGATACGCCACTGAGCATCGACGAAATGTGTAAACGTCTCAAACCGGTCATCTACCCG
>CAIVCU010000255.1 GCA_903904495.1 uncultured Chlorobiaceae bacterium | reverse complement strand
GTCCTTTGTTGCCCTTGCCGGCTGTCGTTCCATTGCCGGAACCCTGACCGCGGCCAACCCGCTTTTTATTTTTTACTGCGCCTTTAGCTGGACGAAGTGAACTTAAATCCATGGTTTCAATTCCCGACTTTCTATTAGTAAAAAACTTAGACTTCTTCAACCTTCACAAGGTGCTGTACAACCCTTATCTGTCCTCTGGTACAAGGATTATCCTGTCTGTCCACCTGGTAGTGTGGTCTGCCGAGTCCAAGCGCCTTGATGGTGGCTTTCTGCTTTTTTGTTCCACCTATGATGCTACGCACCTGGGTAATTTTCAGTGTTTTCTCACTCATGATCGAATTCTCAAATTTTAGCTTTCAAAAACCTCTTGCAGGCTCTTTGACCGTCTTTCACCGACATCATAGGCATCAGATATACTCTGCAATCCTTTTATAGCAGCTTTCACTACATTATGCGGATTGGATGATCCGAGCGATTTAGTCAGAATATCATGAATACCGGCCATTTCAAGCACAGCTCTTACAGCACCACCGGCAATAAGACCGGTACCTGGTGTTGCAGGCTTCATCATTACCTTGGCAGCGCCATACCTTGCAATAATCTGGTGGGGTATGGTTCCCTTGACAATCGGCACCTTGATAACATTTTTCTTGCCGTCTTCTATGCCCTTTGCAATAGCATCCTGTACTTCGTTTGCCTTGCCTAACCCGTAACCGACATGACCTTCTTTATCGCCTACCACAACAATAGCATTAAATCCAAAACGCTTACCGCCTTTAACAACCTTTGCAGTCCTGTTGATATGAACCAGCTTCTCTTTCAGATTTAATTCTCCGGGCCTTATAATCTTAGCAGATGTTTTCGCCATTTACTTTCTCTTTGAAAAGTTTTTAAAAGATCAGTCCTGCTTCTCTCGCACCATCAGCCAAAGCCTTGACTCTACCATGATAGCGAAAACCATTCCTGTCAAATACTACATTTGTTATCCCCTGGGCAAGGGCTTTTTCTCCAATCTGCTTGCCGATAATGTGGCAGACTTCAGATTTTGTACCCTTAAGAGCCTTGTTATCTTTTGACATCGTTGATGCAGCGATAATGGTCTTGCTGTTCACATCGTCAACAAGCTGGGCGTATATCTGCGAAAGACTTCTGTAAACACAAAGTCTCGGCTTTGTCTGTGTACCCTGGACATTGGCTCTGCTTCTGTCCTTGATTTTCTGCCTCCGTGAGGCTTTATCGATTTGACTCATTCTCTTGAACCGTTGTATAATGTTATTGCCTGACTACCTGACCTCTGCATTCATTCCTTTCTTACTTACCAGCAGCCTTTCCTTCCTTACGACGGATAACTTCACCCGCATATTTGATACCCTTTCCACGGTAAGGTTCCGGTTTTCTGAATGAACGGATCTTGGCAGCAACCTGGCCAACAAGAGCCTTATCAATACCGCTTATCAACACAGTGACCTGATCGGGCACTTCAATTTTAATCTCGTCCGGTGCCTTAAAATAAATCATATGTGAGTATCCGAGTGTCAGTGCGAGAAGATCATTTTTCAGCTCTGCACGATATCCAACACCGGCAATTTCAAGTTTTCTTGTAAATCCCGTTGTCACACCCTCCACCATATTGCTTATAAGCATACGGTAAAGTCCATGCTGGGCTTTTGCCTTCTTGCTGTCATCGACTCTGGTAACTGTAACTATCCCACCTTCTTCTGTAATGTTTACCTGATCCGTAAGCCTCTGCTCAAGAGTGCCTTTAGGACCTGATACCCTGATGTTCAAGTC
>CAIVCU010000254.1 GCA_903904495.1 uncultured Chlorobiaceae bacterium | reverse complement strand
ATTTTTGACGTTCTCTTTCTCCTGAACGCTAACCTCGGTCTTTTTACCCTCGGTCTCAAAGAGGCCTTTCCTCATCAGGGTATTATTCCATTTTTTGTCACCCAGTCCTCCTATTTTCTTGGTTCCTCGTTTCCCCTCAGCATCAGTGTCATGGGTTTCCTCTACACCTATGCCTGGAACAAATCCTCAAAGCGTGAACTGATCAAGCGGCTTTTCAGCCTCTGGTTCTATATTTTTGTAGGTGGTGTGCTGCTCTTTCTTATCGTTATCCTTGCTGGATACTACCTGGGGATGATGCTTATCAGCCATATCCTGCTTTTTGGTGTCATGGCACTCCTTGGCAGCTTTACCATCTACCTCTACAACTTTTTCAAACAGAATTTCCATCATCCGGCACTTGCCTTTCTCCTCAGCGGTCTTGCCCTTCTCTTTGCCACAAGTGGCTTCGGTATCATGACTATCTTCTTTCTCAAAGGGATACCATTCGGTACGATCCCTCCCCTAACTATCGACAGAATGTGGATCTACCACGCCCATACCCATGCCGCGCTACTCGGTTGGATAACCTGTTCATTTATCGGCATGATCTACATCGTTATTCCGTCAATTGTGCGCGCCAACTCTCTTGACCCGCTTCGGGGCGATTCGGTACTCTCAGCAATCCTTGGCGAAAAAACAAGAAAAAAAGCGTTCAGACAACTGACCCTGCTGTTACTGGCAGCAACCGCCATCATGGTCGCATTCTTTCTTCAAAACGTCATACTGCTCAGCCTCAGCGGGTTTGTTTTTGGGGCTTCAGTCTTTTTTCTGAACTTCAATCTTCTGCCTGAGCTTTCCAGGACGGAGTAAAGGGAAACACTATGGCAAGTATACCTCAGCCCTTGGTGACCGTTGCAATACCTATGTACAATAACGCTCGATTTATCAGTGAAACAATAACTTCAGTGCTCAAGCAGACCTTCCCCGATTTTGAACTGTTGATTTATGACGATCACTCAACCGACAACTCCTGCGAAATTGCAGCATCATTTGCCGATGCCCGCATAAAGCTCTTCCGCAATCCCGGTAACCTTGGTCCGGAGGGCAACTGGAATAAAGCAGTCAGTAATGTCCGGGGAAAGTATGTCAAGCTTGTTTGTGGAGACGATATTCTTTTTCCGACATGCCTTGAGAAACAGGTAGCTGTTTTTGAGGATCCGCTCAATAGGGGAGTCACTCTCGTAAGCAGCCAGCGGACCATTATTGACCCTGAAGGCAAGACCCTGATCAAAAAGGTGAATTTCGTAAACGGAGGCCGTAAAGGTATGGTTGAAGTCATCAGAAAAATGATTCGTATGGGCACCAACATCATCGGTGAACCTGTCTGTGGTCTCTATCCGGCAGAGCTCATTTCAAAAACAACCGGCTATAGCGCTACGGTTCCATATACCATCGATCTCGACTTCTGGATACAAGTGCTTAATTATGGCGATCTCTTTGTGATCGACGAACCATTATGTGCATTTCGTATTTCAGACCTTTCTTGGTCGTCAAGGATAGGGGAGCTGCGTTATCAGCAGTTTCTTGATTTTATGGTACAGGCCGCTGCCGATGAGCGGCATGAGGTCACCGACCTTGATCTCTTTATTGGAAAAATCAATTGTGCCGTCCAGTCGATGACCAGCCTTATGGGATTCAAACTGTTTGCTTCTTCAACGATCGAGCGGAAAACCATGCCGACATTATGACAATGAGAGTTCTGAAAGATAGGACTTGATTGACTCATGCTTTCCAAGCCCAAGCTTTTGATGCATCCTGTACCGTATGCTTTCCATTCCCCGAGTCGTTATACCGATAGAACGTGCAATTTCCCTGGTGTCGTAATTCAGTTTGACCAGCAGCGATATTCTCAGCTCACGCTGGCTGAGGTTGGCATGTTTTTTCAGCAGTTTGCTTAAAAAAGCAGAATCGGACTCAGTTAACTCCATATTCAGTCGTTTCTCGGTTATCTCTTTTTCAATAAGGCACAGGCATGAACTGGTCATTTTTCTTTTTACGCCCGGATCAATTTCCAGCGCATAAATTTGATCAAGCAGATTACGCAAGGTACTTGTTTTCTCAGAGATTGCTTTTGTAACTCTTGTTAATTCAGAATCCTGCATTTCAATCCTTCCTTTCAGACTCGCAATCTCTTGCTCAAAATCTTCAGGAGTTTTTTGGCTTTTTTTGATCGGTGTAGGCATGTGTATTACCATTAATTTTAGTCACTTATCCTTGCTGATCTATGTTGCTACATTATTGTTTTAAAATAGATCGACAAAATATAACGGTATGGGGGTAACCGTTCACCCTTTAAAATACAGAAATAATATCCCGCTGCAAAAGTAAAAAATTAGTGGTAATGGGCTTTAAACGTTAAAAGTTCTCTTATAAGAGAATCTGGTTAGTGCAAAATGAATGGTACGAGTGATGTTTTGTCTGATTATGCAAGATAAATTCAGTCTTTGTTTTCGCTCTGAACAATCACTCTCTCCGGCAGGATAACAGCCGTTAACTTACCGAACAGTGGATTCTCCTTATAAACACACCCCGTATCAATTGCGATCAGCTGTTTGATCATAACCGGGTCACTCACAGGTGTGTGGGCACAGACAACTGTTTTTTCCCATCTGTACTTTTTGTGTTCAAGAAACCTCGGGAGCATATGCATCCGTTGCCAGCAGAAATCCTCAGGTTGGTAATAACGGAGGTTATCCTTGATGGAGAGTTCAGGATCAAGTCCTCCATGAGTAAAGACATAGTTTTCCGTTTCAATAAAGTATTGGCAGCTACGGATAAAATCAAGATGGTTTTCTGGAAATTCAGGACCGTTTATAGTATTGTAATTGTAGGAGTTCAGCGTTTCCTGACCTCCAGTTTCAAGCCATGTTGTTGAGTTACGTTTTTCAAGGTAATCGAGGAACATCACCTCATGATTACCCATGATAAAGTGGCACGAATATAATGTCTTCAAATTAATCAGATAATCAATCACCTCTTTTGAGTGATCACCTCGATCAATCATATCCCCTAAAAAGACTAACTGATCATCAGGTTCGAGGTTAATCAATGCAATGAGTTTTTTTAGAGAAGAAATGCATCCATGAACATCACCGATAGCTATAATACGCCTGGATTCAGATAAGGCAGAGTTCATAAATCAAGCTGCGTTGAAAAAAACATAAAAGTAGTAAAAATTTTAAACACACAGCAATTTTATGGATTAGTTCGATACCTTCTCTGTCAAATGGTTTCATTGTTACAAAATTTTCAAACGCGAAGTGTTTGTAGTGTGTCATTTCTTGGGCTACATAGCGTATATGTATTTCAAAGTGAGAAAAATGTGGTTATGTCATGATCCACTGATAAGACAGTCCAAGCTTATTTTAAGGTAAAAAAACGCCGTATTCTATTTTATTATTGTAAACTACAGGAATTTATGTTTTCAATAGTTGGACTCCAGTGATCAATGTGGTTAAAATAAAAGTAAAAAAGAAAGATATTCTTGATGCTGTAAAGCTTTCCATATCTGTCATTCCGGGTTCCTGCGAGAAATCCATCTTCTCTTTCCTCAGAACCATGCTCATTACAATCTCTTATCGTATGAACCTGATCGTATCTTTACCCCTATCCTCAACATCTTTCAAAGGAAGGGGTCTCCGAAGTGCGTATTGTTCTGGTCGTGTGCGTTCCAGATATCAGGCACTTGCCCGCCAATGTTTTTTGCTTGCCTTTGCGATCATTTTGAGATGTGTCCACTCACACTGTGCCTGTGTTTGGGGTATCCCATCATAAAGCCTTTGTTGAAGGCTCTCGGTGCCACTCTCCGAATCTTTCTTCCCCTGCTCACTCCATAAATAATAGGTTTTCCTGCAGATACCTGTTGAATAACAGGTATTCTCTATTGACAATCCTTTGCTAATGTATTTTAATTGTGATATAAGGTGTATTGAATGCGCAAAATATGTGTACGTGGTGCCATATAAGAGTTGCAAGATATATTCGTGAATTTAAAGGCGAGGTTTATAGTATTTGTTCGCTTTTTTTCTGAAAACAGAGGTTGAGACTGTAATTTGTGTAATTTTATAATTTACACGAGAGATAATCACCCCCTGAGTACACCGGAGTATAGTGTACCACCTTTACCGGAGAATAGTGTGCCAGTGATTCCGGAACATTATGCGCCACCCGT
>CAIVCU010000253.1 GCA_903904495.1 uncultured Chlorobiaceae bacterium | reverse complement strand
CTCTTAAGAATCAATACAATTGGTGAAGCTCGAGCCGGCGCAGTTTTGGAGCCAGTCTGGCAGTTGATGCAACGACAGTCAGGGTCATTATTCCGCCAAAAATTACTGATGGTATAAGTCCCAGCAGCCGCGCTGCAAAACCTGATTCAAAAGCACCAAGTTCGTTGGAAGAACCAATAAAGATGCCGTTTATGGCTGAAACCCTGCCGCGCATGGCATCGGGTGTCACCAATTGCATGATGGTTGTGCGCATGACCACCGATACTCCATCGCAAACACCTGAGAGCATCAAGAGCAGACCCGCAATCCAGATGTTTGCTGATAAGGCAAAGGAGATGATACAGATGCCGAATCCTGCCACGGCAGCAAGCAGCCATCGTCCGGCATGGAGATTGATGGGGTGGCGGGCAAGTAACAGTCCCGTCATCAGTCCGCCTATTGCCGGTGCGGCACGAAGCACGCCAAGCCCCTCCGGGCCGTAATGAAAGACATCGTGAATGAATGCAGGCAACATGGAAACCGCTCCCCCGAAAAGTACCGCGAACATATCCAGTGACTGTGCGCCAAGAATGATCTGGTTGCTGAACACGAAACGCAATCCTCCGGCAATGCTGGTCAATATTGGCGTGCTTTCCGCTGAGGGTGGTTCTTCAATACGGATAGCAAGCAATGCCATTGCAGCGACCATGCATAGTCCGGTTGCAACACTATAGGCAGCTGTTTTACCTGCCCACCTGACAATGATACCTCCTAAAGCAGGACCTGCAACCAATCCCAACTGAAATACGGAACTGCCGATTCCTGAGGCTCGGGCATACTGATGACGCGGCAGAATCAAGGCAAACATGGCACTGTAGGATGGTCCGATAAATGCACGTGCTACACCGCCGATGGCAATAGAACCATAAATCCACAATGAAGGGTTCCCGCTGATCCAACCTGCAGAAACTGCGGTGAGTGTCAGTCCATTGACAACTAACATCACGCAGGCGAAAACACCGAATATGCGCCGGGAATAGTGGTCTATCGCATGACCGGCAAAAAGCGCACACGAGAAGTAAGGTATGACCTCGGCAAGTCCGATTAAACCAAGGGCAAGAGTATCATGAGTCAACTCGTAAATGTGCCAGCCCACAACAATCGCCATTATCTGGTAGGCGAGAACAATGAAAATTCTAAAAGATAACAGCTTGAGAAAAGTGCGATTCGAAGTAACCGGTATTGGCATGAATTCTGTTTCCTTATTGGATCGAGTGTTTTTTTCGGAAGAAAGATCCGCTCTGCAATGAGTATTTTTAATCATCCTTAATAGCAATAAAGATCAATATATTAAGAGCTTGCAAGTGAATATCAGAAAATACCTCATATATGGTATTCCCTAAGTTGCACTCTCTTGCAGAGAATGTTAAAACGACTTTGTAAAGTGAACATAGAGTTGTAAATTTGCGCCAGATCGAATGGTGAGTATGGACACCTTTGAGTTCGATGCCTTTCCTTTCCTTCTTACTATCAATGCCGGCTTTCGTCAACCTCCAACTTAACGGATATGGATTTCTTTTCCGTTCTCTACTACCGGTTTAAAAAAGTCTGGAAAGCGATTCGCCTTTACCTTGTTATTGCAGGGCCGGGCCTTGTAGTGATGATTGCGGACAATGATGCTGGCGGTATTACTACCTATGCGGCTACCGGAGCTCAATATGGTTATCACCTGATATGGTTCCTGCTTCTTCTTATTCCTGTAGCATATTACGTTCAAGAGATGACGGTTCGGCTTGGTGCGGTTACCAAACGAGGACATGCTGAGGCCATTTTTGAGAGTTTTGGTGCATTCTGGGGATGGTTTT
>CAIVCU010000252.1 GCA_903904495.1 uncultured Chlorobiaceae bacterium | reverse complement strand
CGGCTGCGCTGTGCGGCATCAAGGAAGTGGGAGGCATCACCATCGCCCAGAAGCTCGACACGGCGAAACAGCCAGACATGCCCGAGAGTGCAATAGAGACCGGGTGCATCGACTTCATCCTCGCACCTGAGTATATCGCTAAGGAAATCGCCAGAATCGCACGGTCAATTTAGCGTCATTTCAAGCATTGAAAGTCTTATAAAATAGCTCAAGCATCAGCGTTATTCCGCAGGACAACTTCCTTATCAACATCATTTACATTCATTGCACTTTACTGACAAATACAGCTTCAATTGCGAGCGTCGCCAGTATTCATTTCCGCAGGATTTCGTCTTTTATCGCTATTAAACAACGTCCCCAAGTTTCCTCACACGTTTCATTGTCGGTGAGTTTCATAGGGTTCTGTTACTGCTACTCAATGGTATAAAAATTAGGGGTTTTTACATTTCAGACTTGCAATATGCGCTATGCAGAAAACGCGTTTAATGCCAGTCGGTTGGTTTTTGCAGGATAAAACCATCTCTCTTTTTCACCGATTCGTCGAACTGGCTCTCAACCAGTTTTTTCCGCCCGATTGTCAATGAACCTTTTGCTGCAAATGCAACCGATTGGTTATGCCTTTTTGGAGGAAATGCCACAAAAACTCTTTTCAATGGAAATAGTTCATGAATTTGCCGGATTGGCGGTACAAGATCGCTATCACCGGCTATCAGCATGGCCATATCGTATTGATCCTGATAGGCTCCTATCAGCATCTGTGTGGCAATATTGACATCGGTCATTTTCTCATTGTATGGAGGCCAAAATGTTACCACAACGATTGCATTCTATTGCATTTCTTTGGTAGTGACCGTATAAGATATGTATTCCTTCTGACTCAAGTGCTTCGATATAGGTTACCTGCCGTTTTTGCTTATCAGGGTTATTACTGACTCTACTGGTAAAATATTTCACACAGACCAGTTCCTGATTCGGCTTCAACAGGTTTTGTGCCAACAGTTTCAGGTTTAACCATTTACAGTAGTCATACCCTGCTTCAAGCATCCCAAAGTAGAGGTTAAATCCATCAACATAGACCTGAACTCTTTCTTTTTCACGGTGATTATTTTCTTTATTCATCACTAAAGCTTACATTTGAGCTATAACATCACCAGAGATAGCATCTCCGGTCTGACGCTTTCAACTTTGTTGGGAGCGTTTCTTTTTTATACCCTGCCTTTGTCGATCCCCTTTTCACCAATTGTTGATCAATCACTCTACCCTTTACATAGATTCACCACGTTGTTCATAGAAACCACAGAGAGAAATAACTGAGTATTAATATACACAAGCGCTTTAACTTACAGCGCCTTAACGGGTTGTTTTTCATTGTAATAGAGATCGGTAACTGAAGTTTTAAGCCGCTTCACCGAGCCACTGAACGCCGATTTCCCTGTTTTTTGGATTGGGTTGGTGGCGAGAGATCCCTCACACAAGTTCGGGATGACAGTGAGAAGTTGCTTTGGGGAGTGGGAAAGCAGTGGACAGTGGGCAATGGGCAGTCGGCAGTTGGGGAGGGAAAAAAGAGTTGCGCCCCGAAGGGCGCGTGGGAGGGGTCAGGTGTTTTTGAGTTCTTTCAGTTCGGCTTCGAGCTGATTAAGTTTGTCCTTCATGGCGCCAAGGTTGCGCAGCATGGCTTCGTGCTTGAGTTGCTCGCGCATGGGCTGCGCAGGGTATCCGCGGAGGGCGATGCCGGGCTCAAGAAAAGACTTTGAAATTCCAGCCTGGGCGGCGACATGTATCCGGTCGGCAAGCTCAAGGTGACCTGCAAAACCTGCCTGTCCTCCGATCATACACTGGCGGCCTATGGTCACACTTCCGGAAATACCGGCCTGAGCGGCAATAACGGTATCTTCTCCGATCCGGCAGTTGTGAGCGATCTGAACAAGGTTATCGATTTTGGCTCCCCTACCGATAACAGTACTTCCCATGGTGGCCCTGTCTATTGTGGCATTTGCCCCGATTTCAACATCGTCACCAATTTCAACAATGCCCATCTGGGGGATCTTCACGTATGAACCGTCGCTCTGCGGAGCAAACCCGAAACCATCAGCACCAATGACGGCACCCGAATGGATAACCACCCGCCTGCCTATAAGTGTGCCATCGTAACAGGTTACATTCGGAAATATAACGGCGCCATCTCCAACGGAGATATCGTGAAAAAGAACCGCATGCGGGCCGATAACGACGTTGCTGCCAATCGTACATCGGTCACCGATTACAGCATACTCTCCGATTGAGACACCGTCACCGAGTGTAACACCTTCGCCTATAACAGCGGTTTCAGCAATTCCCTTCAATGCTATCGTTCTCGGTGTTGCAAATTTCTTCAGGAGAAAAACAAAGGCTGTATAGGGGTCGCTTACCTTGAGAAATGAGGTCCGGTGGCTGAACTCATCGACACAAACTGACTTGTGGACGATAACAAGCGACGCCTCGGTTGTGGCAAGGAATCTCGTATATTTTTCGTTGGCTATAAAGCTGACCTGCCCTTTTTGTGCAGATTCGATTTTAGCCGGTCCGGAAATCAACTCACCCTGGTTACCTGCCAGCTCAACAGCGCCGACAAATCGGCTGAGATAGTCCCTGATTTCCTGAATAGTCATATTTTTTTACAAATAACTGTGCT
>CAIVCU010000251.1 GCA_903904495.1 uncultured Chlorobiaceae bacterium | reverse complement strand
CGCTCTCTGGTGTTGATAGCCTTGTAGATAAAAATCGTTTCGCTTTCGACACCATGCTGCCTCAGTTGCTCAAAGAGATATGATCCAAGTGATGATGAAGTGCTTTTCTCAAGACGCGGACTTCCAACGAGCAGTAGTGCCCGACGAAGTGAAGTCGGGGTCGCAGATGAACGGTTGATGACCGGCAGAGCGGGCTCTGCATCTGATTCATGACGTTCAATCTGATCAAGCAGGCGATGGAGCTGCGCCTCCTTAACACGATCATCCTGATTCCGGGAGAGGATACCACAGCCATGCACGTTAGCATAGAAGTTGATGGAGTTTCGCCAGGCCAGATGTCGGAAAATAGAGGCGGCCTCTGCATCCGGCTCACTTTGCCAGCCGATCGTTAGAACATCAGGATAACGTTCATACCGTTGCAGATGATGAATCTCACCGTGATGAGTCGCAAAAAATGGCAGGGTGTTCTGAATCATGTGATCAACCATTTTTTTGAGCGTAGGAGAATAACCGCCAAACGTAACCGGCGTGAGGAAAATAACAAGATCGCTTTCAATGAATTTCCTCGATATCTCGAGATGGTCGTCAGCCACATGGCACTTGCCGGGACTTTTAAACCAGCATAAAAAATCACCCATGCAGTTGCCTATTTTTTTCTCACGCAGCAGAACCACTTCGGACGACCAACCACGCTTTGCAATGTCTGCCTGCAAGGTGGCAGCCGAAAAACTGCCGATTCTGTCACCTGCAAGAGAGCCGTCAAGAATTAATGTTTTCATAGTTCCTCCTTTATAAATTGTCTGGCTATTGATTGCATTTCATAATGATAGAGCGCATCGCCACTCACCCCGAATGGAGGAAGGCGACCGCCAATTTCAAGAGAGACCAAACCGTGCACACGGCTCCAGACAATCAGCGCAACTCCATGTGAAAGAATATGATAATTGCGGGTGCAGGTTTTCATGGCTGAAAGCTGCGCCTCATACCCCGGCTCTGGTACCGGGAAATTGTCGGTTTTCAGCTTCCCGGCAACACGGATGTCTTCGATCACACTGATAAGAGCGCTGATGGAACGGGTTGCCGATGGAATAATTTCCAGCTGCTGCTGTTCGTAGCCGGGAATGGGTGTACCAAAGATAAGATGATAGCGCTGGGGATAGCTCAGCGCCCAAGCACGATACGCGATGCCAATGGCATGGAAGCGCTCAAGGAGCTCTGTTGCGGGAAAGCTATCGCGAGCCTTGAGCTGAACATCACCAAAAGATGTAAAAGCATCAATAATTAAGGCGGTCACCAAAGCATCACGATCCGGAAAGTAGTTGTAAATAGCCGGTGCTGTAATGTTCAATGCACGGCCTATGGCTCGCAGTGAAAGGGCCGGCGCCCCGAACTCCGCAATCAGACGCCACGCCGTATCCTTTATTGCCTCCTGAAGATGTGGAATCTGCTCTTTCTTGATCGGTCTTGCCATATTGAATCATCTATTAATTTTACAGTGTAAATATACATAGTATAATTAAAACCTGCAAGAAAAAAAGTAGGCGAACAGAGACTGAAGGTACTTCAGGGACTACAGGGAGGGTGACTAATCAGAGCTCTGCGATATTTTACAGCTACCTTATTAAGCTTTTTGAAAAGAAGGCTCCTTGATTGCATATTAGGAAAAAGCAGCTCCTTGAATATTAGTTGCGTCTTAACATCATAACAACTACATGACTATTCACAAAACCCGCATAGCGGTCTTCTGCTCCGGTGTCGGAAGTAATTTTCAGGCTATCTTTCATGCGCTGAAGAAGAAACAGCTCAATGCGGAAATCGTGCTTTGCCTTTCTAACCGTGCACAGTGTAGCGCAATGGAGTTCGCGCGATTTAACGCGATTGCGACAGTGCATCTGACGGAAAAACAGTTCGACTCTTTTGATGAATTTGCCGAAGCCATGGTCGGATGCCTCAAAGAACAGCAGATCGAGATTATTGTGCTCGCGGGATATATGCGGAAGGTGCCTGATGCGGTTGTAGAAGCATTTAAGGACAGGATTATCAATATACATCCGGCCCTGCTACCGAAATTCGGTGGAGAAGGAATGTATGGCATTCATGTCCATACGGCGGTTCTTGACGCAGGTGAAACAGAGAGCGGGGCGACGGTTCATCTTGTCAATGAAGAGTACGACAAGGGGCGAATTCTGATGCAGCGGCATGTACCCGTGTTACCTGACGATACACCGGAGAGACTTGCTGCAAGAGTGCTTGCATGTGAGCATACGCTTTACCCGGATGCACTGGAGAAACTGCTTGCCGAACAGCTGTCATGATCGCCGGCACTCTCAACATCAGTGAGATATTTCACTCTATCCAGGGGGAATCATCATTTTCCGGCTGGCCCTGCGCCTTCATAAGGCTTGCGGGTTGCGGTCATGGCTGTCTTGGCTGCGATACCACCTACACTGAGCACGAGACAATTAACCTTGAAACGGAGGAGATCATCAGGCAAGCTGTTGCATACAAGGCACCCTGTATTGAGGTCACCGGAGGAGAACCGCTCCTGCAGCCAGCTGTTTATCCGCTCATGGAGCGACTCTGTGATCTCGGACATACCGTTCTGCTTGAAACAGGGGGGTTTCTCTCCGTTGATGAAGTTGACCCTCGTGTTCATAAAATTATCGACATTAAAGCTCCATCTTCGGGTGTCTGTGATCAGAACAATCCCGAAAACATTCAACTTGCACTTGCAGCTTCTCCAGCACACAGGAAAAGCTTTGAGTTCAAAATGGTTCTTGGATGCCGGAGAGACTATGAGTGGGCAAAAGCACTGCTGCTTGAACACCGGCTGGTAGACTCTTTCACCGTCATGATGGGCGTGATGTTCGGCAAGCTGGAACCGCAGGAGCTTTCAAGGTGGATTCTCAGCGACCGGCTCAACGTAAGAATGCAGCTGCAGCTTCACAAATACATCTGGCCACCCGAGATGAGAGGGGTATAAAGAAAGTGCTTGGTGCTCAGCGAAAGATTGCTGATTTTTTATTACTCACTTTTAATACGTTTAATTTGACTTCACTTTCCATTGTCGTCCCGCTGTTCAATGAACAGAAATCACTACCTGATCTAGTCGAGCAACTCTATCTGGCCATGCAGGAAAAAGAGCTTCACAATCTCTTTAAGGAGCCATTCTGTTTTGAAATTATCATGGTTGATGACGGTTCAACCGACAATTCTGCCTCGGTAATCAGGAATCTGATCCTTTCCAGGCCGGAGCTCCGCCTGATCTCGTTTCAGAGAAACTTCGGAAAAACAGCCGCACTCTCAGCAGGATTCATGGCCGCAACCGGCGACTATATCTGCACCATTGATGCTGACCTGCAGGATGATCCCTTTGCCATTAAGGTGATGATTCAAAAGCTGCAGGAAGGATATGATCTGGTAAGCGGGTGGAAACAGCAGCGCAAGGATCCGGTAACCAAAACCCTGCCTTCAAAACTTTTCAATCTGGTAACACGCCTCTTTACCGGCATCACGATTCATGATTTCAACTGCGGTCTTAAGGTCTATCGCAAAGAGGTGACTCGTCGGCTCGAACTTCGCGGAGACATGCACCGATATATACCTGTGCTTGCCGAGTGGATGGGGTTTAAAATCGCCGAAATCCCTGTCAGGCACCAGGCCAGAAAATTCGGCACCACTAAATACGATTCATCAAGGTTTTTTTCAGGGTTATTCGATTTTCTCTCGGTACTGTTCATTACCCGCTATCTTCGCCGTCCCATGCATTTTTTCGGCATGGCCGGTCTTATCAGCTTTCTTCTGGGTTTTACCATCAGCCTTTATGTCACCCTTGATAAAATTCTGCTCCATAAACCGGTCAGCAACCGCCCGATTCTTTTTCTCGGTATCCTTCTGCTGATTCTCGGAGTGCAGCTTTTTTCGACCGGTCTGCTGGGTGAAATGCTTTCGACGTCATCATCAAGAGAGAAATCATCCAAGGAGAGCTCATTTGCTGTCCGCGAAACTTTGAATCTCACAGCCGGACAATTTGGAAAATTCGGCAGTCCCGATTAATGATCACTATTCACTTTTGTTTATGAAACGCGTAGGAGCACACGTCAGTATAGCCGGTGGAGTTGAAAATGCACCGTTGCAGGCCATCAGTATCGGGGCGAAAGCATTTGCCATGTTTACTAAAAACCAGAGGCAGTGGAGTGCACCGAAACTCACAACATCCTCAATTGATGCATTCCGCAAAAACTGCAGTGATGGGGGGTATAAGCCTGAGTACATTCTGCCTCATGACAGCTATCTGATCAACCTCGGCAATCCCGACCCGGTTAAGCTCCGGAATGCCAGAGCAGCCTTTATTGATGAAATGCAGCGTGTGCAAAGTCTGGGCCTCTGTCTGCTGAACTTTCATCCGGGAAGCCATCTGAACGGTATCAATGAGGAGGGCTGTCTGCAGCTGATAGCTGAATCAATCAATATGGCGCTCAATGCGACAAGCAACGTGACAGCCGTAATCGAGAACACTGCCGGACAGGGAACCAATCTTGGATATAGGTTTGAACAGCTGGCCTCTCTTGTTAATCAGGTCGAAGATAAAGCAAGGATAGGGGTCTGTCTCGACACCTGCCACCTTTTTGCAAGCGGTTATGACCTGCAGACAACTGAAGCTATCGCATACACGTTCGAAGAGTTTGACCGGACAGTCGGGCTCGGCTTCCTCCGGGGGATGCACCTCAATGATGCCCTTCGCCCGCTTGGCAGCCGGCTTGACCGGCACGCAAGCATCGGTAAGGGAACAATAGGGATGGAGGCATTTCGGTACATCATGGCTCACCCTGCCTGTGAAGAGATTCCCCTGATCCTGGAAACACCGGACTCCGACGAGTGGAGTTCAGAGATCAGCCTGCTCTACTCACTTGGACAATAAAGGGAGTTACCGTTTCGAAGCGGCCCTGAGATATTTGCCGACGGAGAGTGCACTGCCGAGAATGCCCAGCACCAGACCAAGGAGAACCGTGGAAGGATAAATCAGCATGGCAGAAGGCTGCAATACCTGATAAATTCCAGGCTCGTAACGAATGAGAAGCTGATCAAAAAGGAGATAAATCGCCCCGGCAGCCAGCGCTCCGGACAGCAGACCCTGAAGCGCCCCTTCAATAACATAGGGGGTTCCGATCAACCAGGCCGTAGCACCTACAAGTCGCATAGTCCTGATTTTTTCCTTCCTTGAAAACATGGCCAACTTGATCGTATAGCCAATCAGCACAATCGTTGCCAATGAAATCAATATCCCTATACCGCCGGTCAGCAAGGTAAACAACCGTGCATTCTTTTCGATCTGACCAAGAAATGACTGATTATAGCGTATATCAGTATCCGGAGCAATTTTACGGATTTGAGGCACAATCCGCTCAATGCTTTCGGGTGTTGCGTAGTCCGGAAGAAACTTCAGCCTGATGGATCTGGGAAGCGGATTTGAACCAAGAATCTTGACAATATCCTCTCCAAAATCACGAGTAAACGTTTGTGCTGCATCATCCTTCGAAACATAAACGGCCTCTTTCACACCTTTGATCACCTTGATCTGACCGGCCGTGTCAATCGCCTGAGATTCGCTTATCGAGTCTCCGAGAAATACTTCAACCTCCACCCTGTTCCGCAGCTCCTGGATAACATCAAAAAAGCTCAGGGAAACAGTACTGAAAAGGCCAAGCAGCACAAGAGCAAAAAAACTTATCGTCACGGTAATTGCGGCAGGAAGTTTCGCCCTTCCTAAACTTGAAAAACCTTCCCTGATGACGAATGAAAATGACATAACAGCTTATTTTGCATTAATAAACGGGCCTATCTCAAAGAATCAACAAAACAAGTTGCAAAAACAAGTTTTTTTTCTTTTAATTAGAGCTGGTAAATGGGGCTATAGCTCAGTTGGTAGAGCATTTGCATGGCATGCAAAGGGTCAGGAGTT
>CAIVCU010000250.1 GCA_903904495.1 uncultured Chlorobiaceae bacterium | reverse complement strand
TTTCAACTGAAAACTGGAAGCGCCCGAAAAAAGAAATTTCTGCTCTGATGCAACTTCTTATCAAGGTTATCGGCAGGGAAACCCGTAAACTTGATGAGAACAATATCCGCCTTAATGTCATAGGTGAAATTGAAATACTGCCGGAAAAAGTTCGTTCTACGATGAAGCAGACCATGGAGCTTACAAAGAACAATAATAAACTCGTATTGAATATTGCTCTCAGTTACAGCGGTCAGTGGGATATTGTGCATGCCTGCAGGACTATAGCCTTTGATGTTCAGGCTGGTCGGATCAATCCTGAATCTGTCGATGAACAACTTATATCGTCATACCTTTCGACTGCTTCGATGCCTGATCCGGAACTTCTGATCCGTACGAGCGGAGAGTTCAGAATCAGCAACTTTATGCTCTGGCAAAGTGCATATTCCGAAATTTATTTCACTGATACTTACTGGCCTGACTTTCGACGTTCACAACTCTATGATGCCATACTGGATTTTCAAAACAGGGAACGACGGTTTGGATTGACAAGTGAACAAATTCAGTGCCATAACATACCTGCCAAAAAGCTTTAACCTGATTACTTCCTGATATTCCATGAAAAAAACACGAAAGCTGATAACCCTGGTTCTGCTTGCTCTTGCCCTGAATACACTCGAAAGCACCGCTGAAGCAAAGACCAAAACGTCCAGAACGAATCACCGGCCTGTTGCTGCAGAGCAGACCAAAAACAATGACCTCAAAAAGGAGCTGTTCACCGTCACCTCTCTCTCCTTCAGCGGTCTTGAAACCGTGAACGAAAAGGAAATAACCGCAAGTCTTCCTCTTAAAGTGAGCGACCGGATTGCCATCCCCGGCCCGGAACTCGCCGGCGTCATGCAGTACCTCTGGCAGCTCCAGCTTTTCAGCGACATCAGCGTTGAGCAATCCGACTCTGGCCAGAAAAACATCGCCCTGAAATTCACGGTCAAGGAACTGCCACTGCTTGACAAGGTTACCTTTGAAGGGAACAAACAGCTTGATAGTGATGAGCTTCGTCGCAAAGCTGGCCTTGTCACCGGGAAAAGAATAAGCCAGCAGGAGCTGCTTACCGCCTGCAACAAACTCGAAAAGCTCTATGCATCAAAGGGCTATCTGACTGCCGGAGCGGAATTTCACCTTCAGGAAAACGGCAAAAATCATGTCAATGCCCTCGTTTCGATCACTGAAGGAACAAAGGTCTCCATTGAAAAAATCACCTTTCACGGCAATACCGTTTTCGATCAGAAAAAACTCAGGGGCGTGTTCAATGAAACCCATCAGAACTCATGGTGGCGTAAAATTTTCGGTTCTCCCAAACTTGATACCGATAAGCTGAACGAGGACAAAAACACCCTCGTTGAGTTCTACAGAAATAATGGCTATCGTGATGCCAGGGTTCTCAGTGATTCGATCAGTTATACCAATGACAAAAAAGGGCTGTTTCTTGACATTTATCTTGATGAAGGTCAGAAATATTATATCGGCAATATCACCTGGACAGGCAATACCATGGATTTTGCCACCACCGATATACTCAACACCACCTTTAAAATCAAAAAAGGTGATGTCTACAATGCAAAACTCATTCAGGAAAGACTGAATTTCTCTCAGGACAATGGCGATGTCAGTTCGCTCTATCTTGATCGCGGGTATCTCTCCTTCAAAGCAAAACTTGAGGAGAAAATCGTCAAACCAAATCTGGTCGATCTGGATATTTCGCTGAGGGAAGGCGAACCGTTCCAGCTGCACACCATCAATATCAAAGGCAATACCAAAACAAAAGATCATGTCATCCGCCGGGAGCTTTATACGCTTCCGGGCGATATGTTCAGCCGCCAGAACGTTGTGCGCAGTATCAGGGAACTGAGCATGCTCAACTACTTTGATCCCGAGCAGATTACACCCGATATTCAGCCGAATCCTGAGAACAATACGGTTGACCTTACCTACAATGTCAGTGAAAAGCAGACCGATACCTTTAACACTTCAGTCGGATACAGCAGCACCGGGTTTACCGGCTCACTCGGTCTGACGTTCAGTAACTTTTCGCTGAAGGATCTCTTCAATCGTGAGGCTTACCAGCCTCTTCCGCACGGCGATGGTCAGAAACTTGGCTTTCAATGGCAGTTCGGCAGTGACAACTATAATACGCTCAGCCTCTCCTATACTGAACCATGGGCATTCGGAACTCCGACCGCAGTTGGATTTTCAGTGTTTAAAACCCACTCTGCCTACATCTACAACAGCGATGGTGTTACGCCAACCATTATGGATCAGTACGGCACAACCATGTCCATCGGAAGACGTCTTGCCTGGCCGGATGACTACTTTTCGATCAACTGGAAACTGAAATACCTTCACACGACAGGTGGGCTTTTAAGTTTATATGCCGCACAGGCAAATGCTCCCAATCAGGCGGATGAGTATTCGATAACACAAACCATTTCCCGCAACAGCATAGACAGCCCGATCTATCCTCGAAAAGGCAGCAAAAACTCGATCTCGGGAGAACTTGCCGGTGGACCGCTGCCGGGAACGGTTGATTTCTATAAGATCATCGGAACGTCAAGCTGGTTTTTCCCGATCACCAGACAACTTGTCTGGAACATTTCAACCCAGCACGGCTATATAGGCAACTTTACCAACAATGATTACATCCCCTACACCGATTTCTTCTATATGGGAGGCAGTGGCATGTCAACGCTCCCTACCGTGCCTCTGAGAGGCTATGGCGACCGTAGTCTCGGATCAAATCTCTACCCGTCCGATCCTTCATCGACGCTTTATGGGGGGAAATTCTATTCCAAGTTCACCACGGAGGTGCGGTACCCGCTGACCATGTCACAGTCAGTGAGCATTTACGCCCTGGCTTTCGCCGAAGCGGGCAATCTCTGGCGTAACACTCAGTCGGTAAATTATGGTGAGCTGAAAAAATCGGCCGGACTTGGTCTGCGACTCTACCTGCCGATTATCGGTCAGATCGGACTTGATTACGGTTATGGGTTTAATGCTGTTGACAGTGTTCCAAACAAAAAACAGCAGGGATTCAGCTTTACCTTCAGCTTCGGTGGGGCCAATGATTAAACGAAAAAAGGAGGCAATCGCCTCCTTTTTTCGTTGGAAATGTTTCATGTGTTCAGGAACTGCTTTTCAAACGTGTAATTTCATCCCTTAACCTGGCAGCCTCTTCATAATTTTCATTGCTGATTGCTTCATTAAGTGCCGATTGCAGCTCTTCAAGCCGGACATTAGGAGAAGTAAGTGCACCTGGTGGGAGCTCTTCTGCCTGAATCAACGCCTCTCCCTCTCCTTCCTCTTTCTGCTCTTCCTTTATGCCCGCTTCGTTCATGATCTCTTCAGTAACAAACAATGGCGCGTTAAATCTTACGGCAATGGCGATGGCATCGCTGGGGCGCGCATCGATTTCATGCACTTCTCCATTGACCTCACAGACTACTTTGGCATAAAAGGTCTCATTGTGCAGTTCATCGATGATAATTTCATTGACATGCAGATGGAAAACATCGGCTATATTCTTAAAAAGGTCGTGGGTAAAGGGTCTCGGCGGTTTAATATTTTCAAGCTTCAGAGCTATCGCCTGAGCTTCAAAACCACCAATGATAATAGGAAGCTTTCGCTTTCCCTCTAATTCATAAAGAATAAGAGCATAGGCTCCATTTGTATGAGGACTTGTAGAAAGTCCTAGAATATCCACCTGAAGTTTACGCATTGGCTGAAAAAAAATATTTATGGTCAACGGGTGTATCGTCATACAACCCTTTCTTATTTAACAATAAAGTACCGTTAATCATTGCTTCTTCAAAAATTCCTGAAGCGAATCGAGCAGTTTCGGCAACACAATGTGAACATCGCCAATAAGAGCATAATCTGCAACGTTAAAAATCGGAGCATGCGGGTCACTGTTAATGGCAACAACAATTCCGGCTGATCCGATACCGGCAAGGTGCTGAACAGCACCTGATATTCCGCATGCAAAGTAGAGAGCAGGAGCCACTGTTTTACCGGTCTGTCCGATCTGGTCTGCATGAGGACGCCAACCTTCATCAACTGCCGCTCGGCTCGCTCCGACAGCCCCCCCAAGAAGCAATGCAAGCTGCTCAAGAAGAGTAAAACCCTCTGCGCCCCCCATTCCTCTGCCGCCAGCCACAATAATACGAGCTTCGGCCACATCAGGAGGCCCCTCACGCATCACAATCTGACGAACAACCGGAAATATATCCTCTGCGGTAAAGCACTGAGGTACAACATCGATGACATTGATGTGACCTTCAACAGGGTCGGAAGACTTTGGCGCGCATGACGAAAGAATATAGATCCTCGGCTGACGTTCCGGAACAAAAAAAGCAAGGGACGAGCCTGAATAGACCGGTCGCGAGACCCCTGCTCTATCTGCATCAGCAGTTGTGCATCCACTGAGTAATGAGGCCTGTAAACGCACGGAAAGTCTTGGTGCAAGATCCCTGCTTAAGGCGGTATCTGCAAAATACAAGGCACTGCACCTTTCCCGATTAAAGATATCCTCAACAAATCTGGTATAATATTCCTGATGGTATAACCGGAGCCTCTTGTCTCCTGCATGATATAGGACCCCATAACCCGCCATACGTCCATCAAGTTGGCGGGTATCTGCCGGCCCGGCAAGAATTCCTGTCACGACAGAATTCGCTTGTAAAACAGCA
>CAIVCU010000249.1 GCA_903904495.1 uncultured Chlorobiaceae bacterium | reverse complement strand
TCAAATCCGGCAAGGTTTGAAAAGTTGTGGCGATAAACGTCGCCGACGTTTCGCTGTGGTCGGCCTCCGGCAGGGATATTTAGGGCACGAATGATTTTTTCTCTTTAACAAAAAAAACACTTAACATTCCCATCGTTTTAATTTTTCAAAAACAATTTTTAAAAACTGGGGATGATATGGGTTTGACAAAAGATGAAAACAAGGAGCGTCTTATACTTAGGAAATATCAACTTGATTCGCTCATTGACTTTGTGAATAATTGGTTGGCAGATAATCCACATGCTCCTCAACTAATAATTACAGGTGCGGATCAGCTGGTAGAAAAGGCTGAATCAGAGAGAAGGAAAATTTTATTGGAAATTGATCCAGATGCAAAATGATAAAGGCTGATCGTTTTGTCCAGTATTGGACGTTTCAAGCGTCAATAAAAATGCGGGGTTACGGTCTTCCGGCGGTGGTAAACTCGACAAAAGAATTCATTTTGTCATAATGTAGGATTATGAACAAACGGCATTAGAGAGTTATCAGCCAATTACAGAGAGCCGTTAAATGCTCGGTTTTGGTAAGGTTGGCGGCGTTGGTTAGCTTTCCGCTTTCTAAATCCGCCCATATTTCCCGGGCCATTTTTGCTTCAATTGCCGCCCCTATAAAAAACAGTGCAGGGGTTAGCTGCTTTGCAGAAAAAGCCTGATATATCCGGTCCAAAGCTGTTTTAGCCGTTTTCCAGTGCTCATCGGCCCCTGCCGGATCTATTCCGCCCTTAAGTTCACCAAGGGCAATATAGCGTGATGGGTCTTGATGTATTTTATCGCTGGCATACGTTTCCGGGATACAGTCAAAAAGGCATAAGTCCACATTGTTTCCAAAAAGTGGCACTTTGATATTGTACATCAAAGTGCGGTTTTTTCCTTTGTACGTCCAACTGATACCCCGGGCTATTTCGATGTCGTCCGGCGTGGCCGTCTCTTTTTGAAACCACTTTTTGCTCTGGTTGTGCATCCATTGGAACGACACGCCAGCAATTGAAAGAGTGGCGGCAATATTGGTTGTGAGCTTACGTTGTGATAGCGCCCCCACCAAGTTACGCATCGAACCGCCAAGAGTATCGCCGCGAGTAAGCAAAAACCTAAACACCAATTCTTCAACAAACTGAGCGCCTGCTGGCTCCAAGAAATTTTCTATCAGCCCCTTGATGGCGTCATCTTGCCCTTGTGTTCCCAAGTGGCCGGAAGCCTTATCAGATATTCCGGCAGCGGCAACGAGCCCGTTTCTAATGGCAGCGTTTTTTAGTAAATCCGCCGGAGTTTTTGCAAGTGTAGCTTGATCTCTCAAAACTCTGGCCTCCGTAATATAAGGGGTGGCCTGCCTGTTTCTCTCTAAAGCAATCGAAACAAACCCTGCGCGGGTTTGCTCGTAAGATGTAACAAGCTCGTTAAAACTAGGGATGTACTGCTGATAAGGACGCATGTGCTTTAGTCTTTCTTCCATACATAAATACATTTGCGAAGTTCTGTTCTGCCGTGCACTCCCATTTGTTGGCTGCTGTTGCCTTTGCCACGCCCTAGCGTCCAGATGTTATGAGTTGTCAAACCGAAGGTTTCCGCCATATCGGATAAAATGAGATCAACAGGAACTTCTTCACCAGCATAACGCACGTTATCATTCACCATTGCCACAACCCCCCCCCTTCGCATTAGACGGGAAAGCTCAAACACGACAAAACACATTTCATAAAAATAGTTTTTCACCAAGCGGACGATGTGCTGATTGTTAAGCCGCCCTTCATCCTTGTAATTATCAAGAACAGCTAAAACTTCCTGAAGCGCCTCCTGCTGTTCAAACGTGCGGTTAACAAACTCATAATCAGCGATGCGCCCCAAGCTTTCGTAATACTGCTTTAACTGCGCCTGCTTATCCTTATTCTCAACCGTACAAGACAACATTGTTTGTCGAAGCCGCTTAACGTCCTCATGATCGCAGCCTAAATAAACCAGCTCGAGCGCATAGGTTCGGGTGTAATCGTAGCGGTTAGCATACGGGGGAGATGTCAAAACAAAATCAATGCTGCCTGTTGGGAGGGTTGGCAATAGGTTAAGACAAGAATCCTCGTACAGATGGGGCTCGGGCCCGGGATTCTGGGCGGGTTCCTTATCAAAAAGTAACTGTCCTTGCATCAGCCCACCCTTAAGATCGGCCAGCATTAACGACAGCTTTTCTTCAAGGGCTTCCCGAAATTTCTTTATGTGGCCCTTGTCAAAAACTTTTTTCCCCTGTGATCGGCCAGAGCGATAATCCCAGCGTAAATATTGTCCGTCCTTCCGTGTATAACTAATTTCCTCAAGAATGCTAAAAGCTGCATATAGCAACAACGTCTGTACGTCTTTGTTTTTTAACTTTTTATGGCAATAAGAAATGTAGCCAATAAGCTGCTGTTCTTCATCTTCACGAAAGGCATACTTTGTAATGGCTATGTGGCTAAGCGCATGACGTTCATCGTAATGATGTGCAAAATCAAGCAACTTAAGATTGCTAATTTCTTTTTCAAAAACAGCAGCGTCGATTCGAGATGCAACAAGACGGGCCTGCATGGCGTAAATGCCTACAGGCAG
>CAIVCU010000248.1 GCA_903904495.1 uncultured Chlorobiaceae bacterium | reverse complement strand
TATTCCTGAAGATCTTCCACTAGTCTATGCCGATGCTGTCTATCTTGAAATTGTTATCCGTAATCTGCTGGATAATGCGATTAAATATGTTGATGAGCACCATGGAATAATCAGGATTTCAGCATTCAGAAGAGATAATAATGTTTATATGGAAGTTGAAGATAATGGTGTAGGCATCGCAAAAGAGGAACTCGGCAGAATTTTTGAGCGCTTTTACCGGGTTGACAAGGCAAGATCCCGTCAACTCGGAGGCACAGGACTGGGCCTTTCAATAGTCAAACATATTGTCCTGGCTCATAAAGGCAATGTCGAGGTTCGTTCGAGAGTAAACCAGGGCTCTGTGTTCAGTGTAATTTTCCCGATAGCACCAGAGACTGCCCTTAAAAACATAGGAAGTCTGGCTTCACTGAACTAAATCGTATAGAGCTGCATCCCTTATAATCTCCCAATGCAGAGGAATCCGTACTTCAGGTATAAGATGCTCAGGGTAAAAACCTGCTTCAAACAGCTCATGATTAACCGCTATGGCATCATCGGCAACAACCACCCTGTAGGCAAGGACAAGTAGTGACCCATAGGGCTCTACCTCCCGGTGATAGATTCCAATGAGAGAATCGATTGTTCCTTCGAGCGATGTCTCCTCCATCAGCTCCCGCAAACATCCCTCTTCAGCTGTTTCACCAGTTTCAACAAATCCTCCGGGAAGAGACCATTCATTAAATGCCGGCGCATGAGCCCTTCGTACTAAAAGAAGTTCATCGTTTCTGTTAACAGCAACGGCTATCGCAACAGGAAGTGGATTAATATAATGTACCCATGAACACGCCAGACAAACATTTCGACCGCGCCCATCAATTATCGCCCGATCAAGCTTTTCACCGCATACCGGACAGAACAAATAAGGTTTCATGATTTTTATACGTGATTTTGATCCGGTTGTGCACCCCAGTCAATCTTTCGAGTCCGGTACTCTTCATAATCAGGCACAAGACGATTGTATTCACCCTCCATCAAGGGTGATGAAATCATAAAATCAGCCGAAGCCCGATTACAGGCAATCGGTATGTTCCATACCACCGCCATGCGTAAAAGTGCCTTCACATCAGGATCATGCGGCTGTGGTTCCAGTGGATCCCAGAAGAAAATGAGAAAGTCGATCTCATTGCTGACAATCTTTGCACCAATCTGCTGATCACCACCTAACGGACCGCTCTGAAGTTTCGTGATCCTCAGCCCTAACTGCTGACTAAGCGCCTCACCAGTCGTACCGGTAGCATACACTTCATGATGAGCCAGTAGATCACGGTTAAACATAGCCCATTCAAGCAAATCACGTTTTTTGTTGTCATGCGCTACAAGGGCGATCTTCTTATCCTGCACCATGACGATTTTTTTATGACTCATATCCTTATTCTCTTCTAAACATTAAACCCCAATCATCAATCAATTCACCCTTAATAACTTTGTTTCAGCACAAAATGTTTTTTCCTGTCATAAAGATGATAGTCGCAGACATTCTTTGCTTGCAATCCCTTCGATGCGTTTTCAATATCAAAATCAACTTCACTATCCTGATAGAGAAGTTTGAAGCGATGTTCTGAACAAATGTCTGAATAATGAACAAAAATATC
>CAIVCU010000247.1 GCA_903904495.1 uncultured Chlorobiaceae bacterium | reverse complement strand
TGCATCCGGTAGCGTATGCTTTCCATACCTCTTGTTGAGATACCGACAGAATGGGCAATTTCTACGGTATCATAATTAAGCTTGACAAGCAGGCTTATTCTCAATTCACGCTGGTTCAGGTTGGGATGCTTTTTCTGGAGTTTTGACAAAAAGTGAGAATCAGTTTCTGTCAGTTCAATGTTCAAACGCTTTTCTATTGTTTCCGTTTCTAAAAGTTTCAGACAGTCATCAGTCATCTTTCTTTTAACATTGGTATCAATGTCAAGGGCGTGTATCTGGTCAAGAAGATTCCTCAATGCATTTGTTTTTTCTGAAATCGCAGTAGCGACTCTTGTCAGCTCCATATCCTGTGCGGCAACCCTTGATTTAAGTGTTGACACCTGCGCCTCAAGATCATGGATAGACTTTTTGCCAACTTCTGTTTGAGCATTCATTTTTATAATTGTTTGAGTTATTCTGGTTTTAAAATCGCTTTTAAGCTGTTTTATTTCAATTTCTTTTTCAAGGTCTTTTGCCTTAAGATCAGAGCGAAAAGCTTCGATAGCCTGAAAAAAAGGATAGTGCTGACTGTCAGGTGACTCTATGGAGATGGGATCGTCCAGCATGTTAAGCCAAGACATCCTTGCCAACGCTCCAAGAAAGTTACGTTTTATCTCTGGTATTTGAATAAGACCATGGATTTCAGAGTCCTCTGAAAAAGGCTCTTTGGCTTTGAATGCCATTACATTTTTCAACGCATCCTGATATGTTTCGGTCTGGAGGATACAAAAATTCTCAGGTGCAACTGCAGAAAAAGATTGAACGATGATGGACATGGAAGGGCAGACATTGAAAAAGCATACCACACCAAGGAACGGCTGCCAGTGAAACAAAAGTTCAGTAATCGCTTTTTTGTAGGTGTAGGAAATATCAGTAACGTGGTTGAGATCAAATATGACATGAAACTGCTTACTGTCAAGACCGGATTCGTTGAGCACAATCTTCAGGAGATCAACGTCCATGAAGTCCAGCACTATATCACGATCTGCTTCAGCCCATGTATGAACGATCTCTCCATCGAGCAGCCGGGCCCACTTTGTGTATCCTGCATCATGATGATAACTTTTCCAGTGGCTCTTTTCAATTACCGTTAAGTTGTGCTGTTGGGTGATTGCCATTACTGATGGAAGTGAGTTTATTGCTGACTACGTCTCGATGTAACATACGTAATGGTGTAATAATGCGAATTATTTTGAAAAAACATTGTTTTTTTCTTCAATTTCTAGCAAGTACACCATTAATGGGGATTGTATTACGTCGATAAGGTGAAGTATTTCCCGGTGGAGCCATTAAAACATGAAAGTCCGTATACAAAAAAAGCCCCGACTTACGAAGGGGCTTTTTTAATGCACAATACCGATGGCTGATCACTATTTATTCATCTACTCATCATCATTTGCATCAGGAGCCATCAACAGCACTCTTCTGAAGTGAAAAGCTTACTTAGCTGCAGGTGCTTCAACCTTAGCTTCTGTTTTCTTGGCAGCTTTCTTCTTGGTTGCTTTCTTCTCAGCTTTTACTTCTGCTTTAGCCTCAGCCTTTGCTTCAGGAGCAGGTGTTGCTGCTGGTGCAGCAGCAGCAGCAGGAGCCTTTGTTTCTTTTGCTGCAGCCTTGTCAGCAGCGAAAGAAACGCCACCAAAGATTCCAGAGATAGCAAGTGATACGATAACGACGGCATTTCCCGGTATCTGGTTATACGTTCAAACCAGGCAGCAGGGTTCAAGCGTTATCGATTTTATATCAATCCGTTCCCCGGAAATTTCAGCTCCTCCCAGTCATCAATCATATCCCAATCACGGCCAATGATCACCCCTTGCCGGGTTCCTTTCAAAAATACACTATGGGTTAAGGGATCTTCGGCTAACCAGTCACAAGGCATACCCGTACCTCCCTGCATACCCTCATAAACACAAACATCCTTCCAGCGCAGAATTCCATCTTTTTCAGCGTAACAATCAAATCCCAGCTTCCACCACTCATCCAGCAATGCCTTCATAGCATCATGATTGATAGCCCCGTCCCGGAAGAGATGGTCATCAAACCAGACTCTTGCATTCAAGGCTGCTCTGTGGTCATTAAGACAACGCTCCCATCCGCCGGGATATTTCTCCTCAATAACTGTTATTGGTACAATCAAATCTAAAAACTCGGTCATGACAGCCATAGCGGCTCCTTGGTGATGTGGTGAATGGAGTATGTCAGGATGATAACAAATCGAAATAATTTCTTTAATCAAAATCGAAAATCCAGCTCCAACCCATCACCTTTCTGAGCAGGCAACTTGCTCGCTGCTTGCATGTAATAATGAGATGTCTCATTTTGAACAAAGTTTCATTATAATTCAACCAATTTGCCTGTGCATCCACTTTGATACCGCAATACCATGAATTATTCAGTTACCATCCGTAGAGAGTTAACCGTCCTGAAAATTGAAGAAGGCACCTTTGACCTTCGTCATGGGGAGGCATTTAACTCAACAGTTGCTGATCTGCTTGCCAGGGAAGAGAGCAAAAATCTTATCATAGATTTTTCAGATGTCAAAGCTATTGATACCACGGTTATATCCGCTCTGAGATTCGCCCAGGAGTTTGCCAATAAGAGTGGAGGTGTGGTTATTTTTGTTGCCCTCTGCAAGTCAATCAAAGAGCTTCTGAAACTCCAGGAACTGGAGAAGCAGCTCTATCTTTACTCATCCGTTCATGAAATTTTGACGCTTATCGCCCCGGACGTGAAAGGGAAAAGACAGGTACGAAGGAAAAAAATAGCGCATGCCGATGACATTATCGATGAACTTCTGAAATGTGAAGTCATTGCCATGCCGGATATTCCTGCTGAACTTGACGATGAGCTTGGAGTTGAGCTTGATGAAGAGCTTGATGAAAATATTAATGCACCTCTTCCTGAATCCGATGACCCGGCTCCGTTTGACTCTCAGGCAGTCAAAGAATCCGGTTCTAAAAAAAAGACAGCCAAAGCCAGGGAGACCGCCCGTAAGACCACTCATTGAATGTTGAATCCGGTCCAACCCGTTTCGTAAGGCGAAACACTCTCTGCTGCAGATTGCTTACAACAACTCACCCTTAAAGTAATCCTCTGATTACATATTGGCTTACAATTGGTTAAAGACTGTAGAGCAGTCGATTGCACTGCTCTACAATCTCTTTTTTTGATAAGAGGAGTAAGCTTACCCGGGAAATTGGGTCGATAGACGGTGCTTGAAGTACCAGTCATAGGTATTCAAGACTCAGCTGATTCCCGCTCCAGTGAGAAGTGTATCTGAGCGATGGAAATTGTATGCAATGTGATTATTTGGGGATCAGTTGCCTCCTGAACCCTCTTGTTTTTTTTGAGTGGTTTTCCCCTCCAGTGGCTCGATAGCGTTCTTGATCTCGGTTTCAAAATCACTTTGAGCTTTTTTAAATTCCCTCATACCTTTGCCCATCCCTCTCATAAGTTCAGGTAATTTTGATGGGCCGAACAGCAACAGAACTGCACCGCCAATCAGTACGATATCCATTTGTCCAAACATAGATGAACTCCTTCAGTTTTTATGTTGTGTGCCGGCTGAATTTTAAGAATGTTTTATTTTTTGTAAGTTATGCAAAAAAAACAAAACTCAAAATGACAGACGAAGGTGTCCGGAAGAGGCGGGAGTGCTTAATGGTTTTTGAGTTTCGACCCCGTTCAGGACTGTAGCTTCAGGTAAACTGTCGCTATACGATTTTACAGGGAACGACAGCATCTTCATCATAGGAATAGATTGCGCATAAGCGATGATAACCATCCGCAATGATAATCTTGCCAAGATGCGTGTCACGTACTAAAAGAATGGGTGCAATCTCCTTACCTGATGCTATTTTCTGTCGATCTTTTTCAACATGCGAATTGCTGACACCAAGAAGCGATAGCGCGGATGCCCTGAAAATGTCTTTCGCCTTGAATTCAGATATTGGAGCCTTCTTCAACTTCTTCACGATTGTATTTGCAACAGATTCTTCAAACAGCAAGTTCAAATAGGATTTTGCAGCAGGATAATCATGAGCTTCCGGTTCACTCAACCATTTGATTACAACCTCGTTTTTTGCCATGAGAGCTTCTCCTTCTATTCGCTGATGTTTGTTCGACTTAGTGTTATTGACGTCACCATTTCTGATCCTTTCGTTCCTTTCTGTATTTTATCACGGCAAACGTCATGACCACAACAAACAGTGCTGTAACCGGAACACTGTACATAATAACAAATTCACCAATGTTCTGCCAATGTTGACCGAGCAGATAACCCCCGTAAACCAGTAAAATATTCCAGACTGCCGCACTTATCCCTGCTGCAAGAAATACCAGAAAAGCATTCAGATGCATCAGACCTGTAACCGGTGAAATGAATGAGCGCGAACCTAAAAGAAATCGGTTAGCCAATACGGCTAAATAACCGTGTGCAGCAAACCGCTTGCGTATAAAGTCCATCTCTGCGGGAGGAAAAACCCTATGAATTCTTTCTCCCCATCGTGGCGGTTTTAAAGTAATATCACTGGCATAGAGTTTCATTCCAAACTTTCTGCTTATCAGGTAGATAACCATAAACCCCAATGTTGAACCCAGTGATGGCGACATAATAGTTAAAACGATGCTAAGCTTTTTGTAAACAAGCATATACCCTGTGAACGCAATGGGGGCATCAAAAGGGACTACAGGAAAAAAGTTTTTCAGAAACGCAATGAGGAACAGGAAAAAATATATTGCCACTGGATCTGCAGACTGCACATAAGCAATCACTGAATCAAGCATAAGTATCGTGGGTTATTCTGTTCAAGACTCGAGGGAAAGATTATGACAACATCATGCTGCTTTGCCCTCGTCAAGATACCATAAAAGGTGTAAATGACATACGATTCAGATCGTGTAAACAGTTCCAGCCGGCATCGGCCGAATCTGTGAAGGGTTATCCCCGCATTGCTGAAGGATGCCGCTTGATTGACGTTATTCCTTATACCTATACATCCAATACGGTCAATTCCACGCATATGCTGAGGGTGAAAGCAGGCATGTATTCAAGAAATTTTTCTTATCCTTTACTGAACCACACCTTTTTGCTTTGCTTTCTTCGGGCAGATCGAATTTAATTTTTGGATCATTTATCACTTAAAGGAGGATGAATATCATGAGTATTCAAACTACAAAGATTGTCTGGCTCCGTGCCCTTATTCTATCGACGTTCGCGATTTCGGTCCTCTTTACGGTGCTTGCTGAACCGCTGTTTGCTGCAGATGCAGGTTCGTTATTGAAACCGGAAAACGTCTCTCCTCTGCTAGGAGGCACACCCTCGTTTACCTCCACTCCACAGGGAATGACGGGGACCTGGACTGGAGCCAATGCAAAGCGCAAGTTGCTTATACTCATGTACAAGAACTCCCGAGTGCCAGGTGAATTCGCTTTCATGGGTGCCCACAAGAACGCGCAGGCGAAAGGAAACAGCAAGTTCAGTGATGAGTCAGGTATCGGGGATAAAGCTTTTTCGGTGCAGGAATCATTCGGTGTAGTATTTATGGTGCTCAAGAATGGACGATTGCTGCAGTTGCAATACTGGACAGGAGGAGAGGGGACAGCTCAGGATGTTACCGAACTGAGACCTGTCGTGAAGAAGGCAGCTGCCGCCTTCTGAGTTTAGGCCATAACCGGTAAGGAACTCATTTCCCAGTTTACAGGAGTTATCAAGCGAGGGTTATCAGGGGTAAAAAAATGGAGCTTCAATTCTATGTTTGTTTTCCTATGATTTACTATTGTTTGATAATATGTTTAATTATATAGACTTAACAATATATTCCGGTTGGTCGGTTTTCTTTATTGTGCTTTGTTTTGAGTGCTTTTGATGCTATTTTGCTGCTAAGAGATAAAATTTTTATTCACCGTCAAGCACTCGAAACCTGAATGATTACAAATAGTCAGATTACAGACCATAAGCAGCGCACAACAGCCAGATTACAATACCGTAAGCAGCCTGTAAGTGGTAGGACGAGTATTTCAATCGTTTATTACAATGGCACTAATAAAAATGAGGCAGGGAAACCTCGTCCTATTAGGGAATATGAAACCCTTAAGTTGTATTATTTTGATAAACCAAAAAATCCTTCTCAAAAAGATGAAAAGGAGTATTGTCTGGATTTGGCAAAAGAAATTCTCGCAGTAAGACAAGATGAGATAAAAAGAGGAGTATGGAATTTAAAGGCAGAAGTCCAAAATAAGGTAAAGGTTTGCGACTATTTTCAGGATTTTGCCGAAAAGCAAAAAGAACCACGTTATACTTATATACTACTCCGAGGCGTTGCGAAGCAACTTATGACGTTTTCCGTAAAAAATTACAGACGAGAAATAACTTTTTCTGATGTCGATACGAAATTTTGCGAGGATTTTAAGAACTTCATATTAAAAGAAGCGAGATCGAAAAAAAACAAACCTTTTGCTAATGGAACAGCGCATAACTATTTCCAAAGTTTTAAGTCTGTTTTTAACATGGCAGTAAAAGATAATATTATTCTTAAATCCCCAGCGGACGCTATAAGTATTGCCAAAAAAAACAACCATAAACGCGATTATCTTACTTTTGAAGAACTACGAGCGCTGAGAGCCACGCATTGCCAGGATGATGAGTTAAAACGCGCATTTTTATTTTCATGTTTAACTGGTTTAAGATGGTGTGATATTGAAAAATTGAAATGGAAAGAAGTTCAAAGATTTGGTGAGGGTTGGAAAGTAAATTTTCAACAACAAAAAACTAAAGGCATTCAATACCACGATATATCACAACAAGCCAGAGACGTTCTCGGTGAATATGGCAAACCAGATGATAATGTCTTTTCGAAACTTCGTTATTCTAATGAGATGCTCCAACATCTTCAACAATGGGTAAATGAAGCAGGAATTTCCAAAAAAATCACATTTCATAACGCCCGCCACTCATACGCTGTACTGTTAATATCTCACGGAACAAGTATAATCACAGTATCGGAAATGCTGGGGCATTCAAATATTAAAACTACAATGATTTATTCACAGGTAATGGATGAGAAACGTCTCGAAGCAGCAAATATAGTTCCTTCGATATTTTAGCAATTAGCAAGGCATTAACTCTTCTATTTTATTGTAGTTAAGCTAAATCCACCACCCGTCTTTTAGCATCCTTGTTCTCGTCTATATAACGTTGTGTCGTTTGAAGACTTGAATGCCCAGCAAGTGCCTGAATATCTTTCAGACTCCCACCAACAGTAGAAATTTTCCGAGCAGTATTAGTGATGAATGTTCGCCTTCCTGAGTGAGAACTACAGCCAACCAAGCCAAAAGCCTCATACCACCCTTGAAATTGATTCACAACTGCTTGTGGTGTTGTTGAACTCCGT
>CAIVCU010000246.1 GCA_903904495.1 uncultured Chlorobiaceae bacterium | reverse complement strand
TTACCGGAAAATAACGTACCGCGTCCGAAATTCTCGATAATGTATTATGTGGTCGTTATTGTTCTTCTCATAGGAGTACAGCTTGCCTTTTTCTGGTCAGGCTCAACACAGGAGATCCCCTACAGCACCTTCCGCAAACTCATTGCTGAAAACAAGATTGAATCAGTAAAAATTGCACAGGAAAGGATCTATGTAAAGCTCAAGCAGGGTATGAATACCGGCGTAGCACCGAAGGAGCAGCAAAAAGACGGTCCCGGCATGTTTCTTCCTCAGTCAACATCAAAACAGGAAGAGATTTTTGTCAATGCTGTGCGGGATGAAACACTGATAGAGCTTCTCGAAAGCAAAGGAATAAAATATCAGGGGGTGCCAAGCAGTACCTGGATCAGTGAACTGCTGCAATGGATACTGCCTTTTGGCCTGTTGATCGGCATATACTTTTTTGTTTTTCGACGTATGGGCGGGCCCGGATCTCAGTTCATGAATATCAGCAAGAACAAGGCTGCACTTTATGAAAACCTTGACGAGCACACCCGCATCACCTTCAAAGATGTAGCTGGCCTCGATGAGGCGAAGGCTGAGGTCATGGAGGTGGTCGATTTCCTTAAGGATCCGAAAAAGTATACGACACTAGGCGGAAAACTCCCTAAAGGAGTTCTGCTGGTAGGCCCTCCCGGTACTGGGAAAACCCTTCTGGCAAAAGCCGTTGCCGGAGAGGCCGATGTGCCGTTTTTCAGCATCAGCGGATCTGACTTTGTAGAAATGTTTGTGGGCGTTGGCGCTGCCAGAGTACGCGACCTTTTCAAGCAGGCCAAGGAGAAGGCCCCCTGTATTATCTTTATCGATGAAATCGACGCTGTCGGCCGCAGCAGAGGAAAAGGAGCCATGATGGGTGCAAATGACGAGCGGGAAAATACCCTGAACCAGCTGCTTGTTGAAATGGACGGATTTGCAACCGACAAGGGTGTTATTCTGATAGCCGCTACAAACCGTCCCGATGTCCTTGATTCAGCCTTACTGAGACCGGGCCGTTTTGACCGCCAGATCATGGTTGACAAACCTGACCTTAAAGGACGTATCGATATTTTCAAAGTGCACACCAAGGATCTCTCGCTTTCAACGGATGTTAACCTCAAAGCCCTTGCCTCACAGACTCCTGGTTTTGCGGGTGCAGAAATTGCCAATGCTGCCAACGAAGCTGCTTTGCTGGCTTCGCGCCGCAATAAGCTGAGCATTGAGATGAAAGACTTTGAAGATGCCATTGAACGTGTAGTTGCCGGACTTGAAAAAAAGAACAAGGTCATCAATCCGAGAGAAAAGCAGATTGTTGCCTATCATGAAGCGGGTCATGCAATTATCAGCTGGATGATGGCTGAGAACGATCCGGTTCAGAAAATATCAATCGTTCCAAGAGGAATGAGCGCACTCGGCTACACCATGAACATCCCGCTTGAGGATCGCTATCTCATGACGAAAAGCGAGCTTCTTGCCCGAATATGCGGTCTTCTCGGTGGACGCATTGCCGAAGAGATTATTTTCAACGAAATCTCGACCGGAGCGCAGAATGACCTTGAAAAAGTTACAAGCATAGCTTATAACATGGTCATGGTTTACGGTATGAGCGAAAAACTCGGCAACCTTTCATTCTTTGAAAGCAATAATCCCTATTACGGAAGCCCGGGCATTGACAAAAAGTACGGTGAGGAAACCGCCCGCCTTATAGACAGGGAGGTAATGGCTATCGTAGAGGCATCGCGTCTTAACGTGATGAATTTACTGACGTTGAACCGTGAAAAGCTTGAAAAGCTTGCAAACGAACTCCTGTTGAAGGAGATGCTTCAATACGCTCAAATCGAGGAAATTCTCGGAAAGCGTCCTGCAAGCCTCTTTCCTGTTCATATTGAAGAAGAAACCGCGGACGACAGTAATGAAAATGGTTCAGGAAGTACAGTCGCCCAAGGAAAAACAGGCCAACTCAGCGAAAAAGAACAGGCTGAACTTGAGGAGGCTGTCGCAAGACTGAGAGAGGAAAGAAAAATACCGGAAAACTGAACATAGATGGGAGAAACGAAAAGGATAAACCTGATCGTTTATGGTCTCGTTCATGGCGTTGGGTTCAGGGTATTTATTGCCCGGACGGCAAAAGAACTGAACATTTGCGGATGGGTAAGAAACCTGCCGGACGGTAGTGTCGAAATTGAGGCTCAGGGTACTGAAGAGATGCTTGAAGAGTTACTCAGTCGTGCTCAACAGGGGCCAACACTTGCAAACGTCACGTCAATCCATAAAGGCGAAAAAACACCTGACAGTAACCTTGAAGGATTTGCTATAACTATGGATGTCCATTAAGAGTTGTCGAACCGAGGGAAACATAAAAGGCAGGGATAACCTGCCTTTTATTTGTCTTTGTATTTCCAGGGTGGGTCCCGAGGGATTCGAACCCCCGACCTACTGGGTGTAAACCAGTCGCTCTAACCAGCTGAGCTAGGAACCCATTACAAGGCCACCATTATAATATAATTTCAGGGGAATACAAAAAGAAAAAATCGGTTAAAGAATATGGTCACTACGTGTTATTTGTAAGCCTTCACTAAAAAGTATAAATTCAGGCCGATAATTCACCCGCAAGCCCGATAATTTTTTTTACTCATTATGAGATCAATAACCATCCTCGGCTCTACAGGCTCAATCGGGCTCAGTACCCTTGATGTTGTCAGACAGCACCCGGAAAAATTCAGTGTCTCCTTCCTTGCTGCGGGACAGGATGTTAAAGCGCTGGCGGAACAGATCAAGGAGTTCATGCCTGATGCAGTTTCAGTCAAGGATGAAGAATCAGCAAAAAAGCTTGAGGCATTGCTTGAAGATTATAAACCGGATATTTTGTACGGTATTGAAGGGGTTTGCGCCATTGCAGGTGCTGATGGTGCCGATATGGTGGTATCAGCCATTGTCGGGGCAGCAGGCCTTGTGCCGACTGTAACAGCAATAAAAGCTGGCAAACATATCGCCCTAGCAAACAAGGAAACCCTGGTTGTTGCGGGACAACTTGTTTCTGATCTGGTAAAAAAACATAATGTCCGCCTTCTACCGGTAGACAGCGAACATTCGGCGATCTTTCAGTCACTTGAAGGTCACCGGACAGAAGATGTTGAACGCATCATTCTTACGGCTTCAGGAGGTCCGTTCCGCAATACAACGGCCGAAGAGCTGAAAAATGTCAGGCTTGAACAGGCTCTTAAACACCCGCAATGGTCAATGGGTGCAAAAATTACCATTGACTCTGCTACAATGATGAACAAGGGGCTTGAAGTGATTGAAGCACACTGGCTTTTTAATATGCCGGCAGAAAAAATCGGTGTTGTTGTTCATCCCCAGAGTATCATACATTCTATGGTCGAATATATTGATGGCTGCGTCATTGCCCAGCTTGGCTCTCCCGATATGCGGGCGCCCATTGCCTATGCTTTATCTTATCCTGAAAGGTGCGTAAGCGGTATCCAGAAACTTGATCTTGTCAAGATCGGAGCACTAACTTTCGAAGAACCTGATATGGTGCGCTTCCCGGCCCTCCGTCTGGCATTTGATGCATTGAAAACAGGCAGAACTTATCCGGCAGTTCTTAACGCAGCAAACGAGATAGCCGTTGCTGCCTTTCTCGATAAAAAAATTGGATTTACCGACATCGCAGTAACTGTCGACAAAACCATGCAGGCTCACGAGGCATATACCCCGATTGAACTTGAAGAATATCTTCAGGCTGACAGATGGGCTCGTGAAACCGCTCAAAAACTTATTGCATAAACCTGAAAAAGAAGCAGCAAACTGTTACAGCGGCAGTACCGCTTTTTTTTACTGAAACGAAGGATTGTTATGGATTTTCTTAGCTCGACATTTTTTTTCATTATTGCCATTTTTATTCTTGTCACTGCACATGAACTCGGCCATTTTCTGACCGCTAAACTGTTCGGCATGAGGGTTGACAAGTTTTATATCGGTTTTGATTTCTATAATCTCAGACTCTGGAAAAAGAAAATCGGTGAAACCGAATACGGTCTTGGTGTTTTTCCTCTTGGCGGCTATGTCAAAATAGCCGGCATGGTTGACGAGAGTCTCGACACTAATATTCTGAGCTCGGAGCCGCAACCATGGGAGTTCAGGGCTAAACCTGTCTGGCAGCGACTCATTGTTCTTGCCGGCGGGGTAACGATGAACCTGATTCTGGCCTCAGTAATCTTTATCGGTATAACGCTTGTTCTTGGTGAACCCCGGACTAGCGTCAACAATCCTGCCTTTGTTGAAAAAGGATCGGTTTTTGAAACAATGGGCATGAAAACCGGCGACCAGCTTTTACTTGCAAACGGGAAATCAGTCGCAAGCTGGGAGGAAGCACTGGACCCGGAACTCTTTACCGCCAAGTCACTCAACTACACCATCCTTCGCAATGGTAAAAGCATCACCCTTGATGCGCCGTCGAACATCATGTCGAGGATCAACGACAATCGCAGTCTTGGCATCCGGCCTACCGTTCCACCGGTTATTGACGAGGCGCTGGCTAAGCAGCCAGCCAAACTGGCTGGCATTAAATCGGGTGGACTTATTACGGCAATTGACGGAAACCCGGTCACCGACTGGACGGAGGTCGTTAGTATTATCTCCGCACATGCAGCAAAACCTATAACTATTACATGGCAATATCTGGACCCTGTAGCGGGTCGTAAAATCACTGCCGCTGACCTCCGTTCTGAAGGCAAAACGTTTATCACCACCGTTGTGCCAAGCAATGCCGGGAAAATAGGTATTTCGCTGAAGCAGACAATAGCGACCGAACGAAGAAAACTCAGTGTCGGCGGTGCAATGCTGAGCGGAATCGGCCAGACCTGGAAAATGAGCGTCATGACCGTACAAGGATTTGTAAAAATCTTCACCGGTCAGGAAGATTTCCGGAAGTCAGTCGGAGGCCCAATCAAAATTGCTAAAATAGCAAGTCAGAGTGCTGAACAGGGCCCGGTAAGCTTTCTGTATTTTCTGGCCATGCTCTCAATTTCTCTCGCGATTATCAATATCCTTCCTGTTCCGGCACTTGACGGCGGACAGTTTGTGCTGAACGCTGTTGAAGGCGTGATCCGCAGAGAGATCCCCTTTGAGATCAAAATGCGTATTCAACAGGTCGGCATGGCGTTGCTCCTTGCTCTATTTGCATATATCCTTTTCAATGATATTTTCAATCTCTGAGGCTGACGCCCCCATTCAATGCTTGAGAAACTACATTCCATAAAAGAAAAACATCTTGATCTTGAACAGCTGCTGGCAGACCCGAAAGCAGCTGTCGATCAAGGACGCTTCAGAAAACTTAACAAGGAGTACAGCGACCTTAAGGAGATCGTACAGGCCTACGACTATTACGCTCAGGCAAAAACAGAACTTGATGAGTCACTCCAGCTTCTGAGAATTGAGAAGGATCCAGAGATGAAGGAGCTTGTCCAGATGGAAATTAATGAACTGCAAAAAAAACTTCCTGATCTTGAACAGAAGTTAAAAGTACTCCTGCTGCCAAAAGATGAGGCGGATTCACGCAATGTTATTATTGAAATCCGGGCTGGAACCGGCGGTGAGGAAGCTGCACTTTTTGCTGCTGACCTGACGAGAATGTACCAGCGGTATGCAGAGAAACAGGGTTGGCAGTGCGAGGTACTCCACTTTAATGAAAGTTCCATGCCGGGCGGGTTCCGCGAGATTACCCTCGGTGTGAGCGGACACGATGTTTACGGTACGATGAAATATGAAAGCGGAGTACATCGCGTACAACGCGTTCCAGACACCGAAACACAGGGGCGTATCCATACCTCGGCGGTCAGTGTGGCAGTCCTGCCGGAAGCCGAAGAGGTTGATGTGGAGATCCGCAGGGAAGATCTGCGGTTTGACACCTACCGAAGCGGAGGAAAGGGGGGACAGAACGTCAATAAAGTTGAAACCGCCGTAAGAATCACCCATATGCCGAGCGGAATAGTTGCAGCCTGCCAAGAAGAGCGCTCCCAGCTTCAGAACAAGGAACGGGCTATGAAAATGCTCCGCACAAAACTGTATGACATCCAGCTTGCCGAACAGCAGCAGCAAAGAGCTGATTTACGACGCTCGATGGTAACAACCGGAGACAGAAGTGCCAAAATCCGGACCTACAACTACCCGCAATCGCGCGTAACCGACCACCGCATCGGCTTTACCAGCCATGCACTTCCCCAGATTCTGCAAGGAGACCTGCAGGATATTATCGAAGCACTCAAAATGCATGACCAGGCGGAACGCCTGCAGGCAGAACTTCTGTAAACACACTATCTTCGCCAAAACAAAAGTTCTGCAAGGATATGTTTTCACAGATTCTCTTTATATTTGTCAGGGTAAAAACGCATGGAACATTTTCCAGCGCTCTCAAATAAAACAAAACCTATAGAACGCTGACTATGGAAATGCATGCTACAGGAGTAAGCAAGGGAGAGTGGATATTTTTTGCGGAATTTGACCGGACAGCGGCCTATCTCGCAGATCTAAAAAAAATATTGGGCTTCAACCCTTTCTGTTATAACGTAGAACTCACCGACACTGAGAACGTTTATATATGGAATTTCCGAGTAACTGATCCGCAGAACAACCCTTTTGATATCATCTTTTTTGTCGAACAGACCGAAGAGCTGCAGGTTGAACTTCCTGACCACATCGAATGCGCTGACCCTGACGATCTTACCGATGAAATGATCAAAAACTATACTATCCGCAAAAAAGTTCGCTGGAAGCACCATCCTGTAGGCCATAAAATTTCCGATCCGAAAAAATATCTTTTTGAGGGAAAAGTCTCTGGAGATATGGATATCCAGCGCATAGACGAAAAAAAAACCAAGGTTCACTTTGATTTAAGAGTCGATGTGCGCTTTCTCCTTTATCCAGCATTCAGGATAGTCCCGAAAAAAATTGTCCGAACTATGGTAAATGGGGGAATGACGTTTATTATGCAGACAGCAACAAACAGTATGTTTCACTCCATGGCAAAAGATTTCTGCAAGATTCATAAGATATAAGAGAAGGGAGGGCTATGGACTTTTATGACCTTGTCATCAAGCGTTGCAGTATCCGCAGTTTTGATCGGAACAGAACTATTCCCGAAGTTGTTCTCAACAGAATTCTCAATGCCGGAAGAGTTGCACCTTCTGCCTGTAATCTTCAGCCATGGCAGTTCCATGTGGTAAGATCACCAGAAATACTGGAACAAATCTACCCTTGCTATCAACGTGACTGGATCCAGAGTGCTCCCTGTCTCCTTATTGTTTCCGGTGAAAGAAACAACGCATGGGTTCGCCGTCAGGATAACTACAACTCCATCGAAACCGATCTGACAATCGTCATGGACCACCTTATTCTTGCTGCTACATGGGAAGGATTAGGATCCTGCTGGATTGCTGCTTTCGACCCTGGCATCATTCGTGAAGCACTGAAACTCGAACCCAATGTTGAAATTTTTGCATTTACACCCCTTGGATATGCAGCTCCGGATACACTTCCGGCGCCGAAAATGCGAAAAGCTCTTGAGGAAATAACAACTTATTATTAAGGAATAGTGCCCTTATAAAAATCTAACCCTCTTCGCCTCTCAGGCTGATTTCATTGGCTTCAATAGAAATAATTGCTGATCTTTGGGGGAAACCTTTTTTATTGCATGAACAAACAACTATTACTGGGAGCTGAAGCGATTGCTCTTGGTGCCCTTGACGCCGGAATATCTGGCGTCTATGCCTACCCCGGAACACCTTCGACCGAAATCACCGAATACATTCAGAAAAACAGTGCTGCATTAGAACAACCGGTGCGATCAGCCTGGTCTGCCAACGAAAAAACTGCCTATGAAGCGGCTCTCGGCATGTCCTATGCCGGCAAACGAAGTCTGGTGTGCATGAAGCATGTCGGTCTGAATGTGGCGGCAGATGCTTTCATCAACTCAGCAATTACCGGTGTCAACGGGGGTCTGGTCGTAGCGGTTGCTGACGATCCCTCGATGCATTCGTCACAAAACGAGCAGGACAGCCGGGTATACGGCAAATTTGCCATGCTGCCTGTACTTGAGCCCTCTTCGCAGCAGGATCTGTACACTGCCACCAGAGAGGCTTTTGATCTCTCTGAATCAGTCAAGCTTCCGGTGTTGCTAAGGCTTACCACCAGGCTGGCACATTCGCGTGCAGGAGTTGAGCCCACTTCCGCCCGCATACAGAACCCCCTTAATGCCCTCTATGCTCCTGAACGGTTTGTGCTGATTCCGCAGAATGCCCGACGCCAGTACAATGTTTTACTCGGAATGCAGGAGGAGCTAGAAAAACTTTCTGAGCAGTCATGGCTTAACCGGCTTATCACAGGAACGGGCTCCATAGGGGTCATAGCATTCGGCATTGCCTTTAACTACACTATGGAAGTGCGTCAGGCTTTCAGCCTTGACTTTCAGGTACTTCAAATCGGGCAGTATCCCCTGCCGAGGAAACAGGTTGAAAGCCTCTTCAAGAAGTGTGAGACCATTCTTGTCGCTGAGGAGGGATACCCTGTCTATGAAGAGCTGCTGAGAGGTTATTTTGGCGCCGACAACATCAATGGGCGAATGGATGGATCTTTGCCCCGTGCAGGGGAGCTCAATGCCGACATTATCGCAAAAGGACTTGGCCTTAAACCAAAGGCAGTAATGCCCGTCCCGGATATTGTTGTCAATCGTCCACCTGCTCTCTGCAAAGGGTGTGGCCACCGTGACCTTTACGATGCGCTTACAACGGTGATGAGTTCTTTTGCAGAGCACCATGTCTTCTCTGACATCGGCTGCTACACACTTGGCGCTCTTGAACCTTTCAATGCTATTCATACCTGTGTCGATATGGGGGCATCGATCACCATGGCCAAAGGTGCCGCCGATGCAGGACTGCGGCCGGCAGTGGCGGTTATCGGTGATTCGACGTTCACCCACTCCGGCATGACCGGTTTGCTTGACGCCATTAACGACCGGTCGCCACTTACTGTTATCATCGCGGATAATGACACCACCGCAATGACCGGTGGACAGCAATCTTCGGCAACAGGCTCAAGGCTTCAGGATATATGCAGGGGACTCGGCGTTGAGGAGGAACATCTTAGAACCATCGTCCCGCTGAAATCGCATCTTGAGGAAAACATGACGGTACTGAGAGAGGAAATCAGCTATGAAGGTGTATCGGTAGTTATTGCCCAGCGTGAATGCATTGAAACCGCTGCACGGAAAAAACGAAATAAGACGGCCAGCACCTAACAACAAACTATGCATATCAATATTATTCTTGCTGGAGTAGGCGGACAGGGGATACTCACTATCGCAGCTGTAATTGGCCGAGCCGCCCTGCAAAGCAATCTCATAATCCGTCAAACAGAGGTACATGGCATGAGCCAGCGTGGAGGTGCCGTTCAGTCGCACCTGCGGATTTCAAACAGGGCAATTTATTCTGATCTTATTGCTGAAGGAACAGCACACATGATTCTGTCTGTTGAACCGCATGAAGCGCTTCGCTATCTGCCATTTCTTGCTCTCGAAAGCAGGATCATCACCTCTATAGACCCATTTATCAACGTTGAGAACTATCCGGAAATTGAAGATATTCTCGCTGAACTTTGCAGAACAAACCACCCTGTACTGGTGAATGCGGCAGAACTTGCTCGGGAGGCGGGCAATGCTAGAACATCGAACATGGTGATGCTGGGTGCAGCAGCACCTTATATCGGGATTGCTACTGAACAACTGGAATCGGCTATCGAAGATCTTTTTCAAGTTAAAGGCTCTGATATTGTTGACATGAACATCAGGGCATTCAGAAAAGGACAGGAATTATCTCAAACTCAAGCGACAGAGCCATGATCTGGAATGAGCATTACGAGTGCATGGAGCGGGAAAAGCTCCTGAAACTTCAGGGTAAACGGGTGAAGGAGATGGTGAGCCGGGTCTATGACACTGTTCCTTTCTACCGCAAAAAACTTAAGGAGGCGGGGATCGAACCTGGCGACATCAGAGGTATTGATGATCTGAAAAAGCTGCCCTTCACGACAAAACAGGACCTTCGAGACAACTACCCCTTCGGCCTTTTTGCCGTGCCTCAGCCGGATATCGTTCGATTTCATGCCTCAAGCGGGACCACAGGCAAACCCACAGTGGTTGGTTACTCGCATAACGACATTCAAATGTGGAGCGAAGTTGTTGCGCGTTCGCTCACCATGGCGGGAGTGACAAAAGCTGACATTATCCAGGTCGCCTATGGTTACGGGCTCTTTACCGGTGGCCTTGGGCTGCATTATGGAGCAGAAAAAGTCGGGGCGTCAGTCGTTCCCATTTCAGGCGGCAACACAAAAAAACAGCTGCAGCTCATTGAAGATTTTGGCTCGACAGTACTTGCTTGCACTCCATCCTATGCGGCCTTTATCGGTGAGTCTCTTGTCGAGGAAAAAATTGACCCCACCAAGATAAAACTCAAAGCCGGAGTGTTCGGTGCCGAACCATGGACACAGGAGATGCGTGCACAAATTGAGCAGGTGCTCGGCATCAAGGCTTACGACATTTATGGCCTCACTGAAATTATCGGCCCGGGTGTCTCCATGGAGTGCCAGTTTCAGCGTGGGATGCATATTTTTGAAGACCATTTTATCCCTGAAATTATCAATCCGGATACCGGTGAAGTACTTCCTTACGGTGAACTTGGAGAGCTAGTTTTCACTCCGGCAACAAAAGAGGCAATGCCCCTTATCCGATACCGGACACGCGACCTGACCCGCCTCCATGCCGATAAGTGCGAATGCGGCAGGACTCTTGTGCGTATGGAAAAATGCGTGGGACGCTCGGATGACATGCTCATTATCAGGGGTGTCAATGTCTTCCCCTCACAGGTGGAATCTGTACTGCTGGAAATGAGTGAAACAAAACCACACTACCTGATTGTGGTCGATCGGGAAAACAACCTCGATACCATGGAGATCCAGGTAGAAATTGAAGAGGAGTTCTTTTCCGATGAAGTGAAAGAGCTGGAAGGACTTCGCCACCGGATCAAGGCCAATATTTCAAGCACCCTCGGAATCAGTGCAATAATCAGGCTGGTAGAACCCGGCACCATTGAGCGCAGCATGGGCAAGGCGAAACGGGTAATCGACAAACGTAACTTACAATAACAAAGGAGGCGTTATGATTATCAAGCAATTGTCGGTTTTTCTTGAAAACAAGACAGGCCGGCTGACTGAGCTGACCGGAATTCTTACTGATAACGACATCAACATTTCAGCGTTCAGCATTGCAGATACGGCTGATTACGGTATTCTGCGCATGATTGTAGGGAGACCGGAACTGGCCGCGCAGGTGCTTAAAGACAATGGGTTTACCGTTAAAATCACCGATGTTGTAGGCATGATTATTCCTCACAGTCCGGGCGGAC
>CAIVCU010000245.1 GCA_903904495.1 uncultured Chlorobiaceae bacterium | reverse complement strand
CTCCATAGCGTTCCGCTGTACAAGCAGGTATGCCTCTTCACGTGTAAGACCTTTTGCTGTAAGGGCAAGAAGAAGTGTCTGAGAGGTTGTCAGTCCGTAGGAAGAGTTGAAGTTTTCTTCCATTCGTTCAGGATATACCAGCAGGGTATCGAGGGCTTCGCTGAAGGTTCGCAGCATGTAGCAGAGTGCTGTGGTTGAGTCAGGCATAATGATGCGTTCAACCGATGAGTGTGAGATATCCCTTTCATGCCAGAGTGCAACGTTTTCCAGGGCGGCAATGGAGTTTGAACGGACAACACGGGCTAGTCCGGTCAGGCGTTCGAAAGTAATAGGGTTGCGCTTGTGGGGCATGGCTGAACTGCCTTTTTGTCCCTTGCTGAAAAATTCTTCTGCCTCACGGACTTCCGTACGTTGCAGGTGGCGAAGTTCGACGGAAAACTTTTCGATAGATGAGGCTATGATTGCAAGTGTGGTGGCAAATTCGGCGTGCCGATCACGCTGGAGAATCTGGGTTGATATCGATGATGGTTCAAGACCGAGTTTTCGGCAGACTACAGCTTCGATATCGGGTGAGAGATGCTGATAGGTTCCAACTGCTCCGGAGATTTTGCCGACTGAGATGATCGCAACAGCTTTTTTCATCCTCTCGAGGTTGCGAAGCATTTCCTGATGCCACAACAGCAGTTTCAATCCGAAGGTTGTTGGTTCGGCATGAATGCCGTGGGTTCTGCCCATTTCAATGGTGTACTTAAATTCTACGGCTCTTTTTGCAAGTACTTTTATCAGCTGTTCGATATCGGTGACAAGGATTTTTCCAGCATCCCGCATCTGCATGGCAAGGCAGGTATCAACTACATCCGAAGAGGTGAGCCCTTCATGGATGTAACGCGAATCAGGGCCGACATAGCCGGCAACATTGGTTAGAAAAGCGATGACATCGTGCTTGGTTTCTTTCTCGATCTCAAGTATTTCGGCCACATTGAAGGTGGCGTTCTGCTTGATCGCGGAAAGAGCAGCCTCTGGCACAAAGCCGGCTTCCATTCGTGCTTCAACAGCGGCAATTTCAAGCTGTAGCCAGCGTTGAAATTTGGCCTCTTCTGTCCAGATTGCAGAAATGTCTTTGGGTGAATAACGTGGTATCACAGGTAGGTTAGGTTTAGTGTGTTGTCATGATGTTGTTCAATATAGTGACCAGAGCCTTTTTAAACCCACAATTGTTAAAAAGAGTGGTTACTGTTCTCCGGGATTTTTTATGTCATGAATCTGTTCCCGGTACAGCTGCTTGATATAGTCAAGTGCGGCCTCTCTCTGGTAGGGGATGATGCCGTCAATAACAGCATTCTCCATTTTTTTTTTGATCATGCCGACAATTCTGCCTTCCCCGAGGCCGAGAGCCTCCATGATATCCTGACCGCTGATAGGGGGGCGCCATTTTGCAAGGAGGTCTTTTTCGCCGACTTCATCGATTTTTTTTTCAACATGGTTGAAGTTGCTCATTATCTGGAGCACTTTTCTCGGATTTTTGCTTGTGACATCT
>CAIVCU010000244.1 GCA_903904495.1 uncultured Chlorobiaceae bacterium | reverse complement strand
TTAATGAATAATAAATACAGCAGCACTTCCTTGAGGACAGAGAGTAAAAAAAATGGGGAGGTTGGGCAAGTGCAGTTTAGTTCTATCACATAAGCAGGATGATCTTGGTTTGATCTTCATGCTCTTGGCAGGGTTCAATCAGCGGTAAATTTTTTTCTAATACTCAACAAGAAGAATCAATTATGTCACAGGAACAGGCGAAAGAGCTTATAACAAGGATAAAATCTGATGCAGCCTTCAAAGATCGCATACAGGTGTTGAAGGATGCTGAAAAGAAAATTGCGTTCATCAATGATGCAGGATACAATTGTACACTCTCAGAGATTGAACAAGAGCAAAAAGAGGTAATTGAAAATCAGATAGAAGGTGCTGCTGGTGGCAATTTATTGTGGTTTCATGATTTAGGAATATGAAGGGAGAATAGGTCGACGATGTATAAGGCGCTATTATGCTGATGCAGTTGCTCAGGCAGTGTCGCGTCAAGTCACCTGTAGCCATAAAGCGCATTATATTATTGATTGCGCGGTCAAATTTGTAGAGAGTAACGTGGTTCTTGAATCTGGCTCAGCCTTGGCAAATCCATGAACCAGAAGATTATTGTGTTATTTGTTCCTGCACCCTGTAAACCTCAAGGTTTTCACCCTTCTCTTCAACCTCTTTTACCCATTTAGGTTTTGGCCCTCTACCTCCCCAATATTCATATTCACTTTTCCTGTATTTAATTGGAGTTGAAGTACTTGAGGCAGATCCGGCTGCTTTTCCACGTTTCTGAAGTTCCGGGATACTGATATTGTAGGCAAACATTTTTGATGTAATATCAGCAATGGCAGCTTTTTTGTCACGTTTAAAGGTTTCACCCGCCTCTTTTTGAAGTTCAGCTATTTGAGATTTGATTTCTTTAAGTTTCGTCATATATACGCTCATGTTAATATTTTCCTGTTAACTATTGTATATAATAGGTGTATAAATTTACAAGAAAATCAAAGAGAATACAACAATCCTTCCACATGCAGTGTTTCATGGCGCTGAGTCTGCTGCAGAAAATTGGTCGCAGCTTAAATCTTTCGATGTAAACAATGAAGTCCTCTTTTTTCCGCCCGCCAGTAAACACAGTCAGGGGGAGATGAAGGGCATATTTCCAGATACTCACCAGACACTTTTGAGATGATCAGCGGATGTCCTGCACTCTTTTGCAGACACTCCTCAGCCTCATCAATTGTGGCCATCCTTGCATGTCCAATCGCTGTCATTTCAACGGCAAGTTCATCGAGGAAAACTGATTCAGTAAAGAGAGACTGCGGACGAAGCGCCCTGCAGACACGTTCTCCGATTGCAATGGATTTGGCGTTACGGATGTATTCTGCTGCCTGATTGAACGACAGTATCAGTGGTTCAAACTCCTTGATATTTTTTTGCAGTCTAATACCTTTTTCATCCTGAGTAAGCGCTCCCTCAGTGGAATCAAAAAAGTGTAACGCTTTCCTTATGCTCTCAAGGATAAAGCCTCCGGTATAATCTGCAATGGTTCCCATAGTAAGGTGTGTGGTTTTTTTATAGGCTTTGTAATATTTATTTACGAAAGATTACCCTGTAAAGGCAACAAAATTTACTTCATGTGCATTCGATTCGGATTCTTTGGACTCAATATTATATCAAGCCACTCGACCAGTAAGAACTGCCCTTTGTCGAGGCGAAAGGGGGTAGGTATTTCAGCGAACTACAACATTGCATCCCGGACCGGTTTTGTCACTCTGCTGCTGTGCAAATTATTTGAACCGTTGGGGGGAAATCGCGTAAAATGCAGTCTTTTGAGCTTTATGTTTTCACTGCACATTTTTTTATGTTACCCACTTTCCAGACGACCATATTGAAAACGCAGTCTTTTCTGGGTAAAACCAGGAAAAATAAGCTCAGGGCGATAAACACCCCGTCAACTCCGGTCAATATCATGGAAGAAAAGTAATAGAAATAGAGTGCAAAAAATCCTAAACTTCCTTATTAGAAGTTGAAAACAGAACAATGAAACCATGAACACACAACTACAAAGCATTATTGACCAGATCGAGGCAGGGCAGTACAAAGAAGCGTATAATGCCCTGAAAGTCATGAGTAAAGACCCGACACTTTCAGACGAGATCGTGGAAGTTGTAGAAATTGCCAGCATTGAAATTGGTGTAACCGAAAAGCGCAGGCAGTTGGAACCGAATGGCGGTTTTTATGCGAAAAGCGCGGTGTTGAGGCTGCAGGACGCGTTAGGCGATCCAAATGCAGCTGAACGGTTGAGACAGCTGAAGGAACAGACGAACCTACTTATAGATGCTCAAGTCAATAGCAGAAACTGACCGTTTTTTCAAATAAACAACATCTATAGGGCAAGCATTATGAATATACTCGAACCTAATAATACTGCCACTGGTTTTCGGGATATCGTTAAACGGGAAATTAAAAAAGAAGGGTTTAAAATAAATATTGTCGGTTTGCTTGCGTCCGATGACCCTGCATCCATAACCTATTCCGAATACGCACGTAATGGATGCGACGATGTCGGCATTTCCTTTAATTTGATCACGGTGAACCCTGATTCGATAGAGCGAATGCTTTCAGACGCAAATAGTGATAAAACCATTCATGGAATATTTATCTATTATCCAATCTGGAACGATCTCCGGGATGCGGAAATTCAGAATAGGGTCTCTCCGCATAAGGATGTAGAAGGGCTTACCGCTTATTGGAGAAGCAAGCTTTATGTTAATGATCGTTTTGATGACACCGAAAAACGAAACAAGGCTATTCTTCCATGCACCCCGCTGGCAATTATTAAATTGCTTGAAGAAACGGAAGCTTATACGCAATTTGGACTGCCTTTCAGAGGACAGACGGTCACTATTTTTAATCGTTCAGAAGTTGTAGGCAGACCACTTGCCTATATGCTTTCCAATGATGGCGCAAAAGTTTATTCTTTTGACGTCAATGGTGGTGTTGTCGTTGATATTTCAGCCACTCAAAAGGACGAAATCGCTGTGACTCGCACCGAGGCGTTAAAAAATTCTGATATCGTGATAACAGGAGTGCCGTCGAAAAACTTCGAGAAGATCCGGGCGGATGAATTGAAACCGGGAGCGATCTGCCTCAATTTTTCTTCAGTGCAGAATTTTGAAAACGATGCGAAAGAAGCCGCTACTCTCTACATTCCCCGGGTTGGCACTATGACAGTAGCCATGTGTATGCGTAATGCCTTGCAGCTCTATCGCAATTATCATCATAATAGATAACTACTGGGTCGCTCACCTCTTCATATCATAATTTTCAGTGAATTCTGAGCGATTCATCAGGGCGCTGACTACCCAGTCATTCGCTGTACTGTTGAGCAGACTTCCGCAGTACGAACACTTGATATCAAGCGTGTCTTTGACAGGTCCACCACAGGATGGACAATTATGTTGATAGATTGAACCCTTGCCGGCCCCGACGCGGGCATCACGGGTTAGAACAATTACTTCTTCCCTGGTCATGATATCCGGATCAACCAGCTCCATTCTATTGTTCGAAACCAGTACTCTCTGGATCGAGCAGACGACTGCAAAGTTGAGTGTGTTTTTATTTTCTTTCTTCTGTGCCCCGATGAGAGTTACCGCGTTCAGGAAAATACGATTGAAAATTTCCTGATTCTTTTCAACTTTTGGAGCAAGCTGCTGGAATAATTCATCCGAGACAAACCTGCGCATAACAGAAGGATCATGCATGGCTTTAGCCGTCATGATCTGCATAT
>CAIVCU010000243.1 GCA_903904495.1 uncultured Chlorobiaceae bacterium | reverse complement strand
GCATAGACCAGCACATCCTGAAGCTGGGCAGTAGGTTCATCTTTTCCGCATACCCCTCGAACCGTACACCCTGTACCATGAATACTTTCCTGACATTGATTACATAACATTCCCATTGTTCTTTCCTCCATTATTGGTTATTGAATGTTTACATCCGGTGATAACAAATGAGCCATTTTTCTGTCCCCTGCTCCCCCTTCACTATTGCCCATTTTTTCTTTTACTAATGCCCTGTTCTTATACGCAGTACACAAAAGCCTTTTGTTGCTTGGCTTTCGCTTAATGATTTCGCTGAAATCTTCAATGGCGCCATCAAGATCCCCTGCCTTTGCTCTCGCCATACCACGATTCCCATAAGCCGTAATGGCTTCACGGAAGCGGAGGCCTATTTTCAATGCCATGGTGAAATCACCTATAGCCCCCTCATAATCATCGCAACTGCTCCGTGCATTTCCCCGGTTATAGTAGGCCTCGGCATTATCAGGATGTTCAGCAATAATCCGGCTGATTTCTGTGGCCGTCCCTCTGTATCCTCCCATTGCATCTTTGAGCATTGCCTCTTTCAGGTTATTATTTTATAACAAAAATGTAGTATTAATAGTGCTGGAAGGCATGGTTGAGTTCTGAGATTGGAGAAAGATGGATCCCTCACTTCGTTTCGGGATGACAGGGGAAGAACTGCCAAATGCCGACTGTTTTCAAACCCACTCTTCCGATAACGTTTCGCCTTGCAGACTGATGAGCACTTTTTTCACCGGGACCTTGCGTTTGGCTTTACGTTGTGCTTCGGCAACAATCGACATCAGGCCGCCACAGCATGGCACCTCCATAATGGCAACGGTGATGGTGTTGATTTGTGACAGATCGATCATGGCAGCAAGTTTGTCAACATAGATATCCATTTCTGAATCAAGCTTCGGGCAGGCTATTGCAAGACTTTTACCATTCATGAAGGAGCTATGGAAGTCTCCTACAGCAAATGCGCAACAATCGGCTGCAAGCAAGAGATCAGACCCTTGGAAATACGGGGCCTGCGGTGAAACGAGGTGAAGCTGGATGGGCCACTGGCGGAGTGCGCTTTGAACCGGAGCCTTTGTAGTAACGAGAACCGCTGCTTCAGATTTACCATTGGCACTGAAATCGATAGTCCTGCTGCCTGGGCATCCGCCGGCGTGGGCTGCATGGCTGTGAGCAGCAGGAGAATGTTGCGCAGCCGGTTTTCTTGCAGGTTTACGCTCAAGAGGATTCTCAATACCCTGCTCCTGAAGGTATTCAAGTGCCTGCCGCACAAAGTCACTCTGGCCATGATCCATAAGATGGTGCAGATGCGCAGCAATGACATTCGGTCCGCCTTTTGCAATGCTTTCATGCATCACGCGCTTTTCGTCGTAGGGTTCAGCTTCGCGGGTTTCGATCTTCATCGCTCCGGTCGGGCAGTGGCCGATACAGGCTCCAAGACCATCGCAAAAAAGGTCGCTGATGAGGCGGGCCTTGCCATCGATCACCTGTAACGCGCCCTCGGGACAACCAGGAATGCAGTCTCCGCATCCGGAACATTTGTTTTCATCTATGGTGATAATCTGCCGTTTCATTTTTAACTCCTTTATGCGTTCAATTATGAGTAATGGGGGTTGATGATAGTTTTACTGGATTTGCAGCCTCAAGATCCCTAAGCAGCTTACCGATGGTCACCTTTTCAAATTCACTCTGGACAACCTGCTCAATACGCATAATCTCGTGACGAAGCACACACCGCGCACGATTGCCGCAAATCTGCTTGCGAAACATGCATTCCGACACCTGCACCTTGCCCTGAAAAATCTCAATCAGTTCAGTTACGGTGATCTCGTCAGGATCCTTTTGCATCATAAAACCTCCCTGAACTCCCTCCTTTGAAACAATCAGGTTGTGGCGGATCATCTCCTGAAGCAGGCGGCGCAGAAACTGGTAAGGAATATCGTGCTCTGTAGCAATACTCTTTGCTGACACATAGCTCCCCGTCTTTGAAGCAAGTGCCAGAAGGGCCCGTATGGCGTAATCCGTATTTTTGGTGAGAACTTTCATAGCCGCCTGTTTAATTGATACCAATATAGTATCAGTTATAAATAAAACAATAATCTTTTTTAAAAATTCCCGCTTACGGCATTTTTTCTTATGGATGGAAAGAGCTGGATTGTTGCTTTACATTCAGTACATTTGTTTTTGATTTTACCGTAAGACACCTATCTGAAAAACAGAGGTAACCCTTTATAACCTTACCTGAGAGATCGGACTGATAACATGGCATTCGAACTGGACCCTGGATTGTTTGAGAACATGCATTGTAAAGGAATAACCATTAAAATCGTCGGTATCGGCGGTTGTGGCTGCAATGCTTTGAATACGATGATTGAGAACGAAATCAATGGTGTCGACTATATCGCCTTCAATACAAAACCTCAGGAGCTTCTGGATTCAAAGGCTCCGATTAGGGTGAGAATCGGAAAAAATGCGACCAATGGAAAAGGAATTGAGTCTGGCAGTGCTTTTTCAAAAGGCCTTTTGAACACCACACTCATTTCTGAAGAAGACAGTGAGCATATTGCAGCTCAACTGCATGGGGCGGATATGGTCATTATTGTTGCAGGAATGGGCAAAGGTACCGGAACCATTGCATCCCCGCTGATTGCCCTGATTGCAAGAAACATGGGTATCCTCACGCTTGGACTGATAACGAAACCGTTCACCTGCGAAGGGAGAATGAAGGCAAAGACAGCCGAGAATGGTATTACTGAGCTGCGCAAATACATCGACACACTTATTCTTGTTGATAATGAAGAGATTATGAGCAGCGCCAACGAGAACACTACCGTCAACGAAGCTTTCGATCTGGCAAACGATGTCATGTACAGAACAGTAAAAGGGATTGCCGATATTCTCAACAGCCGTGGACATATCAATGTCAACTTTGGTGACCTTTGCGGCCTCATGACGAATGCTGGTGATGCTGTTATCAGCACATCTTCCGCATCAGGCGAACGACGTGCACTGAGGGCATCAACTGATACGTTCAACAATCTTCTGCTGGAAGGTGTGTTAGTGCATGGAGCCAAAGGAGTTCTGGTCAACATTACCGGCGAAGTGACCATGAGAGATATGTCGGAGGCTATGACCTACATCGAGACGCAGGTAGGCAATGAAACCAACGTTATCAACGGCTATATTGAAGAAGCAGACATATCCGGCGAAACACGTGTCACCGTTGTCGTTACCGGTTTCAAACGAAAAACAATTGAGGAGCTGGGCACACCAGTACCAGGAAAACCTACAGAAACATGCAACATAGGGAAATCGCATGAAACTGATTATTCTATTCCCGCCTACATCCGCAGGCAGACTATGATTAAAGACGGTGAACATCAGGAACACACTCTATTGACACCGACAAAGAAAGAGCTGCGCTCCGGTAGAATTCAAACAGGCCTCTCAGATGCTCCGGCATATCTCCACAGGATGAACAACTGAGCATTATTTTCAGAAAGTAATCGGCAGTCTGGTTCCGGTATCCGGAAAATGAGTAACGTTGTTAAAACATCTAACACCACCTGAAAACTAATCATTACCGCTCAAACATTTTCCAGACAAAGTTACAAGAAGAAATCGGGTGAAAAGAGTAAAATGAACCAATAATATTCTGGTTATAATTGTAACAAAAGAATAAAGAGCGGTGAAATCAATAATAAAATGGTAATCTACTCTATACCCTTTGAGAATTGCAAATTCAGGTTACTATGAGGATATTCATCCATGTCTGCCAGCAAAATATCACCGCTTCATCCCGGAACTGTTCTGTTTGAGGAGTACATCACCCCAATGAACCTTACCGAAAAAAGAATTGCAGAGGATACCCATATCCCTGTATGGCGAATCAACGATATTGTAGCTGGAAAACGAAGCATCACAGCAGAAACAGCTCTGCGTCTGGGACGATATTTCGGGACCCCTGCCCATTTCTGGTTTGGACTGCAGATGGATTATGACCTTCAGGTCGCTCTGAACAATGAAGGTTTAAATATCGAACGGGATATCAAGGCTTATGACGAATCAAGGTTGTAAGGCTTTCACTCCTGTCAATAACAGAAGGGCTCTATCTCTTTACTCGATTGCCAGATAGTGCTGCATGGCAAGCTTGACTGTGGCTTTATCTGATTGTGACAGAATCCCATGGCGATCAGTAATGAGTTGCTTGTCAAGCGTAAAAAGCTTGAAACGAACCTTGCATGGCACCTTCAAATTTGCACTCTTCCAGTCACGCAATTGAATATCACTGGCCCATATCCTGTTTTTTGCTGTCGTGATCATGGCCAGAATGAGATGATCATGCTGATTGTTGAATGAGTTGCCCGAAACGACCAATGCTGGCCGGCGTTTTACCGCAAGTTTTTCGGTAAAGGGAAAAGGAACGATGACAACATCAAATGGCTCAAAGTGCATTCCATGCCTCCTCATCTTCGGGTGAGGACCATTCACTCAGTGTTTCCTCTATTCCTTTCAGATATTCATCTGCTGGCGATTTGATTTTTCTGACAATGACATAATCTCCTTTGAGTTCAAACTCCAGAGTATCACCGGCTTTCAACTGGGCGGCTTTGCGTATTGAGACCGGGATGGTTATCTGGCCTTTGGAGGTGATTCTTGCGATGTGCATGTGGACTCTTTTATTGTCAGAATTTCTTACAAGTAAGAATGTAAGGCACTATATCCATCGAAACAAATCGAATCAAGAGGCAGAAGGAAAAATACAAAGCAGTTCGACAGGAAGGCTTTTATAACGTTGTGCAACGACTTTCGGAGCAAATTTCAGTCAGTATCGGTTTCTGATTCCTTAGTAAGTTCAAGGGGTATCGGGCGGTTTACTTTGGCTCCGAGCCGGCGCATCTCCTCTACCCTTCCCACAAGATTACCACGACCCTCTTTGATGCGTTTAAGAACAGTATCAAATGAGTCTGAAAGGCCTGAAAGTTTTTTTCTCGCATCCATCATGGCTTCAACGACGAGAAAAACCTGGTCGTAGATTTTTCCAGCCTTGTCAGCTATGAGTTCAGCGTTGTTGTTCTCATTTTCCCGACGCCAGATTTGCGCAATGAGCTTAAGGGTAATCATGAGCGTGGTCGGACCACACAAGACCACGTTTTTTCCGGCAAGATCATATATCAGTTCCGGGTCGGTCTGCATGACGGCCTGCCAGGCAGGTTCGAGTGGAATACACATGATGACAAAATCAAGGGTCCTGTTGCCGCTTATTCCACTGTACCCTTTAGCCTGCAGCTCAGTTATATGGCGACGGACTGACTGTACATGCTCTTTCATGGCCTGCTGGCGCTGCACCTCGTCATCAGAGCGACAAAAGCGTTCGTAGGCGGTCAGCGAAACCTTTGAATCGACGATTATCGCTTTGTCGGCGGGCAGCATCACCATAAAATCTGGGCGTTTCAGCATTCCATCATCATGACGAAAGCTCTCCTGGGCCAGGTATTCACGACCTTTTTCCAGCCCTGATGCTTCAAAGATCCGTTCGATAATCATTTCGCCCCAATCACCCTGCTTTTTCGAGTCGCCCTTGATAGCCTTCGCAAGCAGGTTGGCCTCGTCACTCACCTTCCCGCTCAGCTCGTGCAGCTGGCGAACCTGCTCGAAAAGACGTCCGGAAAGTTCAGTGTCGATGGTGTGAACCTCATCGACCCGCTTACGGAACGTCTCAATCTGCTGGCGAAGGGGTTGCAGAAGACCTTCCATACGCTCTCGGTTCTCAATACTGAT
>CAIVCU010000242.1 GCA_903904495.1 uncultured Chlorobiaceae bacterium | reverse complement strand
CTTTCGCCTGTCACCAGCTATCACTGCCGCAGCAGCTTCAGCTTTCGCTAAAGCGATTTTGGTGATGTTATCTTCAAGAGAGAGTGACGGGTCTAAAATTTCCTCAGTGTCAACTGCAAGTGTTTCAAACGGGATCTGCATTAATGAGAGTATATCCTTTCTTCTCGGCGACTGTGATGCAAGGATAAGTGTGGGTTTAGCCATGTATTTTTTTTTAGTTCAGGTTGTTCCAGCCCCTTCGGTTAAGGTCTGCAAAGATAAGAGCTCCCGCTATACATCCGGTTCCGAGGAAAAGCAACCCCTGAAAAAGATCACCAAAGATAACTCTTCCGGTGCCGAACAGGATTGCATAGATCATAATGATGCCAAGGGCCCAGTCAATAAAAAGCATGGTGAATCCGGTGTCGGATTCCACATCAGGGAGGTTATTTGATATTTTTTTCCAAAGCACTCCTCCAACCCTTGTTGTTCTGTAGAACGTCTCAAGTTGTGATGTTTCTGTTGGTGGTGTCAGAAAGGTGACTATCAGGGTTGCAGCAATAGTAAAGCCGACAATGATGAAAATCGAAAAAGGAAAGGTAATGGCGGTAAACATTTTCAGCCATGTAAAAACAATAAATGGAGCAACCATCGACGTGATTTCTGACCAGGCATTAAGGCGCCACCAGAACCAGCGGAGAATAAGGACAAAGCCGGTACCCGCTCCGCACTGGATAATGAATTCCCATGCGCCGGTGATGGTTTCAAGTACAAAGAAGGTTATGTAGAGGGCAAATGCTGCGGTCAGAAATGTCGTGATTTTAGAAATAGTGACATAGTGTTTTGCATCGCCATTTTTCTTCAGGAATCGTTTGTAGAAATCGTTGATCAGATAACTCGTGCCCCAGTTGAGATGAGTAGAGAGCGTTGACATATAAGCCGCAAGAAAAGCTGCGATCAACAGGCCCTTAAGGCCGGGAGGCAAAACCGCTTTCATGACATAGACGAATCCGTCCTCCTTTTGATTCATCGGAAGATGTGGAAACATCACGAGGCTGACGAGACCGACAATGATCCAGGGCCATGGTCTCAGGCAGTAGTGGGCGACAGTAAACCAGAGTGTTGCAAGCAGAGAGTGTTTCTCGTTTTTAGCACTCATCATGCGCTGGGCGATATACCCGCCACCACCCGGTTCAGCGCCAGGGTACCATGAAGACCACCACTGGACAAATGCCATGGCTGCAAAAGATGCAAAGGGAAGTGCGGCAGCGCCGGAGGCCGAGGTGCTTGATTCCGCACCGAATGACGGGAAAAAGTCAAACATCCATCCCGGAAGTGCTTTGGTAAGTCCACCGGCTGAGACGACGACTGGTGATTGAACAGCAAGTACAGCGAGAATGATACAACCTGCCATGGCGATGACAAACTGAACGGCATCGGTAATGGAGACACCCCAAAGTCCGGATAAACCGGAATAAAAGGTGGTAAGCAGGACAAGCGCAATAATGGCCCATTCCGGATTTAGCTCCGGTACCATGATTTTGATGATCTTGAACATGGCCAGATTAACCCAGCCAATAATAACTGCGTTGATAAAGAGACCGAAATAGACAGCCTTGAAACCCCGGAGAAATCTGGCAGCAGTTCCACTGTATCGCAGTTCTATAAACTCAAGGTCGGTAAGAATCTCTGCGCGTCGCCAGAGTCTGGCAAAAAAGAATACCGTGAGCATACCTCCTGAAACAAACGTCCACCATACCCAGTTGCCGGCGATGCCGTTTTTGGCTACAAATCCGGCAACGGCAAG
>CAIVCU010000241.1 GCA_903904495.1 uncultured Chlorobiaceae bacterium | reverse complement strand
CGATCTGCACGGCCTTTGATCCGGCAAGGATAAACTCCATGGCATCCTCAAAACCAGCAATACCGCCCATACCTACAATCGGGATGGAGACAGCCTTAAAGACTTCCCATACTTTTGCAAGCGCAATCGGTTTTATTGCCGGTCCTGAAAGTCCTCCTGTAATGTTTTGCAAGAGTGGACGGCGGGTTTTGTAGTTAATTGCCATACCGACAACAGTATTGATGAGCGAAACCGAATCGGCACCGGCTTCTTCGGCTGCAAGGGCAATGGAGCTGATGGAGGTGACGTTTGGTGTCAGCTTTATCATCAAGTGACGGGCTGTAATTTTGCGCAGTTCCGAAACAATTTCAAATGTTGCGTCCCGGCTGACGCCCATAATCATACACTCACCCTTGACGTTCGGGCAGGAAAGGTTGATTTCATAGCCGCTAAGTCCATCGACTGCGTCCAGCCTTGAGACGACTTCCGAATACTCATCGATTGATCGTCCGGCAATATTGACAATGACTGCAGTATCAAGTGTAGTGAGAAAGGGGACTTTCTCTGTGATGAAACGTTCAAGCCCGACATTGGCCAGTCCGATGGCGTTGATCATTCCTGACGGAGTTTCAGCTATCCGACGGGGGAGATTACCGGTTCTCGGCTCAAGAGAAATTGCTTTGGTTACAATACCGCCGATTTTGGAAAAATCGCAAAGCTTGCTGAGTTCTTCACCGTATGAAACAGTTCCTGATGCAAGGAGCACCGGTGATTTCAGATCAAGTCCCCGGCCGAGTGATACTGCCGCGCAGGTTGAAGATATAACTGTTTCTTGTTGGCTCATGTTGTTCGGTCTTTGAAAAGAATGGCTCTAAAGTGCAGGACTGTTATTGAGTAGATTTATCCCTGACTGTCATTGTTTCAGTCAGGGATAAAAAAGGGCCTGGCAGCATTTCTGACGTTTAGTTCTTTTCTCTGTTCAGATAGTATCGTGTTGCGTAATCCTTAACCATCCTGTGGGTATTGTATTCAGGTGCAATTGTTGCAATCGCATTCCGGATTTTTTTAATCCACTGGTCAGGTATGTTGTTTTCGTTGCGTTCGTAATATGCAGGAATAATCTGGTTTTCAAGAACCGAGTACAACTGTTCCGCATCAAAACTATCCTGCTCTTCATGGTTCTCAAACGATTCGCCGTTGCCGATAGCAAAGCCGTTTTTACCGTTATAGGCTTCAGGCCACCAGCCGTCGAGAACGCTGAAATTGAGTCCGCCATGCAGAACAGTTTTTTCGCCTGATGTACCGCTTGCTTCCATTGGTCTTACAGGAGTGTTCAACCAGACGTCAACACCCGATACCATTCGTTTTGCAACGCCGAGATTGTAGTTTTCAAGAAAAACAATCTTGCCGCTGAATTCTGGCCGGCGTGAGTGGTGTACAATCTGACGGATATAGTCTTTTCCTGCATCATCATGAGGATGGGCTTTTCCGGCAAACACGATCTGCAGTGGTCTCGTCGGATGATTGATGATTCTGTCAAGACGGTCGAGGTCTCTGAAAATCAGCGGAGCGCGCTTGTATGTTGCAAAACGTCTTGCAAATCCTATCGTGAGAAAATCAGGAGAGAAGGTGTTTGTGCTCGAACGCAAGGCATCGTATTCGCTGTGGATTGAATTTGTATGCTGGTGAAAAAGCTGGTTGCTCAGATACTTGTCCATGAAGTCTATCAGATTACGCTTCAGGCTGTACCGTAAAGACCAAAGCTCTTCATCGGTCACTTTTTCCAGCACCGCTTCAGCGGCCTCGCATGAAAGACTCATATCATCAACGCTGCCTGTGAATTTCTTCCAGAAACTGTCAGTAAATCCACTTGTCCAGCTGCTCGCGTGTACACCATTGGTGATATGGCCGATAGGAACCT
>CAIVCU010000240.1 GCA_903904495.1 uncultured Chlorobiaceae bacterium | reverse complement strand
GAGCAGAGGAAACCTTGGCAGACCGTCGTTCATTTCAACTTGATAGCCAGCAATGGAGTGTATTCCTGAAGGCATTGGATGCCTCGCCACGTGAATTGCCCAGACTCAAGAAGCTTTTTCAGGAAAAAAGTATTTTCGAGAACAAGTAACCATTGATGACCCCGCACTTCTCCATAGAAAAGCTTGGCAGTAGTCACTACCTTGATGATTTTGATTGCAGTAGCCAGGCGCTCAATAGATTTCTTGTCCGTTTTGCCCTTACAAGCCAGCAGGCCTCTTCATCGCAAACCTATGTAGGTATGGCAGATCGGGCCATTGCCGGATTCTATACCCTGGCTGTAGGTCAGGTAAATTTCGAGGACTCCCCAAAACGCCTCACAAAAGGGCTGGCCCAGTACCCTGTTCCCATCATGTTGCTGGCGCGTTTGGCTGTGAGTGTTGACTGGCAAAAGCGTGGAGTAGGTGCTGGGCTTTTAAAAGACGCTATGCGACGAACTATGCAGGCTGCAGATATTGCAGGGATACGAGCCATTGCTGCCCATGCAAAAGATGATGCGGCGCAGCAGTTTTACACGCATTTTAATTTTATTCCCTCCCCGACGGACCCATACCATTTATTTCTTCTGCTCAAAGATGTTCGCCGAATGTACCCTTAAGGGACCCGGGACGTTATTCATAACGCACACTTCTGCCAAGCGTGTGCTAGTAGCATTGTCTGATTGGTGCAGCGACAAAAGAACGATCGGATTCTCACTGCCGATCTACTTCATGCGGGTATTAATTTTCGCAATTCAGTAGCATCAAAAACAAGGCGGATTGCAGAAATCTTGTTGTTTGAAACGGTAAAAAATTCGGCGGTGCGAATGTTGCCTGCGGGACTTGCAGAGTCGCAGTCGTAGAGTAATGCCGCACTTTGATTATCATAGAAGCTGTTCAGCAATATGACGGCCGTTAGCATCTGCTTGAATTCTGTCAGTGCGGCAATGAAATCATCTGCTTTCGAAAAGGTATTGATACTGCCCTGAAAGTCAAGGTTATCGGCAAGACAGGCGCGTGCCGCAACAAAATCACCGGTTGTCCAGGCTTGGTGATACGTCTCAATTAATTGTCTGTTATCCATTGTTGTGACTCCTGTTTAGTTGAAATCAGCAAGGTTACAAACTATTGAAATGGTATTCCTTTTAAAAGCGAATAAAAGGAGGAACAAAAAAGTCAGTGGAAAAAATCCACTGAAAATGGCTGTTTAAGATTTAATTTACTAAACGAGTGATAAGATCCCGCTCCTATTTGAGCGAGTGAGGGTAGAGAGATGTTGTTAAGCGGGAATATCTTTTTATGCCGTAAACTGCTTCAACATCCGCAAATCGTTCTCGAACAGCAAACGGATATCGTCGATTTTGTAACGCAAAAGCACCGTGCGGTCTACACCCATTCCGAAGGCATAGCCTGACCATGTTTCAGGGTCGATTCCGCAATTACGCATGACATTCGGATGAACCATGCCGCAGCCCATTATTTCAAGCCAGCCTGATTTTTTACAGACGCGACATCCTTTGCCGCCACAGAGGTAGCAGGTGACGTCGACCTCAGCGGAGGGTTCGGTAAAGGGGAAAAAGCTCGGGCGGAAGCGTAGTTTTACATCGGTGCCGAACATCTGCCGGGCAAATGAATAGATAGTGGCCTTCAGGTCGGCGAACGAAACATTCTTATCGATATAGAGTCCTTCGAGCTGGTGAAAGACGCAGTAGCTGCGGGCGCTGATGGCCTCGTTGCGATAGACCTTTCCTGGACAGATCACCCGTATGGGAGGTTTCTGGTCGAGCATGACCCTTACCTGTACCGGTG
>CAIVCU010000239.1 GCA_903904495.1 uncultured Chlorobiaceae bacterium | reverse complement strand
GTCATTGCCTATGAACCTGAAGCAGTCAGGAGGGCTTTAGCGCTTTAGCGACAAACAACTGCAACAACTCTGGTTCTGGCTCAACTATGCCAAACCACAGCGCTGCGTTCTCATTCCCGGCTCATTTTTCTCCCACACCGATCTCGCCAAGATGCAGCACTTTGCTACCCTGCATCTCGGCCTCGAACTCTGTAGTAAAACAAAACAACTTGTCATCCGCTAACCCTCTTCTCCCTGAAGTACCTGCCTACCTATTGGCACTGAATTTTATTCCTAGTTTTCCCTGCTGAACAGGCTGATGTCGACAAGCCCGTCAACGAGTTTTGCTGTCTCAGGTGATAACCCTGGAGGGTTGCTTTTGCTTATGACATGAGCTAGAGTATAAATTTTACCTTCAATGGGCAGAAATTTGTTGACTACAACCACATGATCCTCCCGCAACCGGCACTCACCTCCTAAAAAATTTCCTTTTTCATAACGCAGCGTATAACCGAGCTCTTTTATAGTGCGTTCAAGCAGTGAAAGCTGTGCAGTTTTTTTCATGAACAGATCTTTGATAGAGTGTTCACCCGGCTTTTGTTAAAAGGTATTTCAGTATCGGTGCGGCATGCAGCGCCTGCATCATGCGACCGTCAAGCACAATGGCACGGAGTTCATCAAGCGTGACAAAGTGCACGCTGATCTCTTCAGTGGCGTCAAGCTTCTGCCTGCTGATCAGTTCAACCCCAACAGCCAGAAAGCTGTAGGTGATATTATTCTGCAGGGCCGGGTTGGCGCTGAGTTCCATAAGAGGCGTCCATGATCCGCCTCCGAAACCAGTCTCTTCAAGCAGTTCGCGTTGTGCCGACTCAAGCACTGATTCTCCTGCCTTGTCGTGGACTCCTGCGGGAAGTTCATAGAAAACACTGCCGATTCCATGCCGGTATTGCCGGATCAGCACAATTTCCCCGGTTTTTGTAATGGCAAGCACATTGATCCACGGTGGATACTCCCAGATGTAATAATCGTCGATGACCCTGCCGTTCGTAAGTTGAACGGTGTCCTGACGCATGGTGAGCCACGGCTTGTTAAAGAGGTATTCCGTGTCGAGGGTGGTCCAGCATCCCGGTTCGTGTTCTATTGTCATGATTATCCTCTCATTCTTGGGTCGAGAGCATCGCGGACCCCGTCGCCGATCAGGTTGAAGCACACAACAGTAGTCAGGATTGCAATACCGGGGAAAGTTGAAATCCACCAGTAGTTCAAAAGGCTGTCCCGACCCTCATTGATAATATTTCCCCAGCTCGGGGTAGGCGGCTGAACTCCGAGACCAAGAAAGGAGAGTCCCGCTTCAGTAAGAATAATGCTCCCGATTCTCAGTGTTGCGGCAATAATCACCGGAGTCAGTGTATTGGGTGCAAGGTGTCGAAAAATGATTCTCATGTTTGAGAGTCCGAGCGATTTTGCGGCAAGAATGAATTCCTGCTCTTTGATCGAAAGCACCTGGCTTCTGACGATTCTGGCCACTCCCATCCATCCCGTAAAAGAGAGAGTGATGACAATCAGGTATATGGAGTTGCCGAATGTGGCAATGATAATAAGAATGAGAAAGAGCGCTGGAAATGCGATCAGAACATCGACAATTCTCATCATCACCGCATCTATCCAGCCGCCGAAATATCCCGAGGAGACCCCGATGATGGTGCCGAGTGTGACGGATATCAGGACAACAAGAAAACCGATGGAGAGCGATATTTTTGAGCCGTATATGACCCGGCTGAGAATGTCCCGGCCGTATTGGTCTGTCCCGAACATAAAGGTGCGTGCAATAACAAAATCCGGACGGTTACCAGCTGACACCTGCGCACCTGTGTTGCCTGTTCCGGCAAGTTCGCTGATTGAGATTGTTTTGGTACGTATGCCCTGACGGTAAATAACCCTGTTTCTATCAATACGGTACTCGTTGATAAATCTGACGGTATTGGGTTCATTGCGTGTTTTCAGTCGCTGGAAATCACTGATGAGGCTGTTTGCAAGCCGAACAGTTGTTCCGCTTCCGCTCTGTAACGGGATTTCAAGCGTTTTTGGCTGTTTGAGCACAAGCGCATTCAGTCTGGAGAATGGTGGCTGATATGCGGTAACCAGAAAATCCTGTTGATCATAAGGACTGAAAGGGGCTATAAAGGGTGCAAGGAATGCAAGAGAGTAAAGGATAAAGATTACGGCTGATGCATACAGGGCTATTGTCTGGCGCATGAACGCTCTGAAGCTTATTTTACCGAGGCTTAGCTCACTATTTTCCGTTTTTTTCTTTTCTTCGGCAGTTTTCAGGAATTTTTTTCGGGCAAAAAACAGAAGAACTAACGGTATTGCACAGAGGTAGATGGCTCCTATCCAGAATTCAAG
>CAIVCU010000238.1 GCA_903904495.1 uncultured Chlorobiaceae bacterium | reverse complement strand
TCGACCGGTGTGCGCACTGACCTTGGGGTGAAGATATTCGGCAATGACCTGAATGTGCTCAAGGATCTTGCCATTCAGGCTGAAACAATTCTAAAACCGATCAACGGAGCGGCTGACGTGGTGGCTGAACGGGTTACCGGAGGCAACTACCTGGACATCGATATTGATCGCCAGGCAGCAGCCCGATACGGGGTGAGTGTGGGAGATATACAGGATGTCATAGAGACGGCACTCGGCGGCGAGATGCTTTCGACCACGGTTGAAGGACGCAACCGCTTTCCGATCCGCATCCGCTACTTGCGCGACTACCGTGATAACATTGACTCTATCCGGCGTATTCTGGTTGGTGGTATGGAGGGCAGCCAGATTCCCCTTTCGCTGGTGACAAAGCTGAAAATATCCACCGGCGCGCCTGAGATCAACAGCGAGGGAGGGCTGCTGCGGTCGCTGGTCTATCTTAACGTTCGTGGTCGCGATATGGGTGGCTTTGTAACCGAAGCCAAACAGGTGCTGGAACAGAAGCTCAAGCTGCCAGCCGGTTATTACGTGGCATGGTCGGGTCAGTGGGAGAACCAGATTCGTGCAAAGGCACGTCTGCAGGTGCTGATACCACTGGGTATGGTGATTATCTTTATCCTGCTCTTCTTTACCTTTCACTCTGCTATAGAGGCTTCCATGGTGATGCTCTCGGTGCCTTTTGCTCTCGTGGGAGGGGTCTATCTGGTATCAGCTCTGGGGTATAACCTCTCTGTTGCAGTCTGGGTAGGGTTTATTGCGCTGTATGGAATCGCTGTGGAAACCGGGGTTGTGATGGTGATCTACCTGCATGAGGCACTGGACAAGAAACTTGTAAACGGGCCCTGTACTGAACAGGATATCTACGATGCGGCATTTGAAGGAGCGGTGCTCCGGCTGCGGCCGAAACTTATGACAGTGGCTGTGGCGCTCCTGGGGCTGATTCCAATCATGTGGTCAACCGGTACAGGAGCCGATGTGATGAAACCTATAGCGGCACCGATGATCGGGGGGATGATTTCCTCGGCTGTGCATGTGCTTATTATGACCCCGGTGATCTTTGTCTTGATGAAGACACGGGATCTGAAAAAGGGGCGGCTGCACCATTCGGGCATGAAACACTGACCAAAAAAAGGCCCGGCAGTTACCGGGCTTTCAGGAGACTCGCTGAAATGGAAGTTACTTCCCCATCGGCATATGCTCATGGTCATTACCGGATGGCGGAGGAGGCTGCATACACGGCATATAAGCCTCCATCTGATCAATCTTTTTATCGATTTCTTTCAGCATTGCTTTTTTCTCTGACGGGCCAACACCCTTTATGATCTTCTGCTGCATTTTAATAATATCAACCATGGGGTGCATCATATCATGCATGGGGTTTTTCAAGGGCATTGCTTTATCACCCATCATCGGACACATGGGAGTCATAGTACCGGGCTGATCCATCTTCATGGTTTTATCGGGCATTTGACCCTGCATCATACTGTCTTTCGGCTCTGCACTTGCAGAAGTACTGAACAGCGTCAAACCCACCAAAACAGTCAAAAACCTTTTCATTTTTTTCTCCGATAAACAGTTGAATTGAGTTTGTGGAACTCAGAAAAACAACAATTGAACAAACACTCTTGCAAACGTCTTATATAAGACAAATAGTCGCGTTATTAAGTTTTGTATACTCTCGTTTGAAGAATATACTTCAGAAGTGTTGAATATTCTTCTTAACAATACAATCAGCAGGCATAAAAAGTAACGCCATGACTGGCTGTAGTGTTCTGGCATGAAAAATGACGCTGATTATTGAAGTTATTATTCAGGGTTTCAACAGGATCAATCATAAAAGAAGAAGTACCATGAAAACAAGCATACTGATCGCTATAGCACTTATTGCCTTAACAGCACCGAAAGTATCTTTCGCTGCTTACCAGAGCTCACCGGGAAACGCTGGAAAGGTAGTTGCATCTCAAAACAGCGGTGTGAAAACGTTTACCGTACTCTATTCGAATTCCAAAAATATGGCGCCAAATACTTTTACGGTAAAAGCTGGTGAGAGAGTGCGCATTGAAGTCAATCCTCTTGATACAGCAACAGGATGTATGAATACTATTATGGTGCCGGGATTGTGGGACAAACCTGAACCGATTATCAAGGGAAAAAAGATTGTCATGGAATTTACACCTCAACGCCCTGGTTCTTATAAGATCACCTGCGCTATGGGGGTAAACCGCGGGGTTATTGTCGTCAAGTGATTTTGCCTGTAACCCTGAAAAATTGAATCCACAATACAAAGAGAAGCGAAAGGAAAACCCAAAACCTGGTTCATTGCGGATATGAACTGTTTTTTAAGAAACTTTTAAGACGTCATTAAAGCCTCTTTAAGAGAGGGTTGAATATACTGATCAATATGGCTGTTGATATCACTTGAATTGCTTTTGAGTGTCGTGTGCCGCTTTGATTACAAATTCCCCTTAAAAAGCGAGGTGAAACATGAAAGAACCAATCCGTTTTCTATCTATTGCAGCTTTAAATTATATGCTTGCGAGCAATGTCGCTTATGCGGGCAACAACTATGTTTTAAAAAGTGGTGAAAAGAAGCTTAAATCAGGGCATAATATGGAAGCTATTGCGGATTTCACCAAGGCGATAAAACATCGCCCGAAACTTGCACCTGCTCACCTTGCAGAGGCTTACCTCTATCGTGGATTTGCTGAACTTGCCATAGGTGCAGCTGCATCTGCAAAATCGGACTTTAATAAAGCTATAGAGATAGATCCCGAACCGTCAGATGCGCAGACGTTAAAAATCAGAGGCCTTGTTAAATCAGCTCTGGGCGATAGGATTGGCGCTCAATCGGACTTTACAATGGCAACATCTTTTGGCAATAAATCTGTCGATAAGGAGGTACATAACAATACCGGGTAAAACCGTCGATGGTTTGATAGGGAAAATAATAAGCACGAACTGAACAGCTCTTCATGATACCAGCGTGATCCGACTGAAAATTTAAGGCCCCGGTGATATGCCGGGGCTTATTTGATTGCAGATGAATTCGAGAATCAATTACCACTGTGGTCATGACCCTGTCCCTGCTGCTGGTGTTGAGAGCCTGTATCATGTCTATCGCCATCACGTCTGCCATTATCACGTCTGCCGCTTTCATCCCAGGCACAACCGGCAAATAAAAAAATCATTGCGAAAATAATAAGCTTCTTCATGTTGATCTCCTTTCGAGTTATTTGTATAAGCAAAACATACAAGGCCTGATTCCTTATTTATGCTTTATAATATGTAACAAAAACCGGAGAGCTTAAGTTTCTTCTGACACTGAAACTCAATATTGAGAGGAAGATGTTTTAAATTTCCCCATCTCGTTCATAAATACGACTTATAAAGAGAGGTGAGGGAAAGCAGTTGGCAGTTGGCAGTCGGCAGTCGGCAGTCGGCAATTAACGTTCTGAGTGATGAGTTCTGAGAGGGAGGCGGAAAAATGATTGAATAGTTGAAAACTTATGCAGAAAATTTCAATTTCACTGACGGTGGCGCTGGTCATTGTTTCGGCAGTTGTCGGGATAGGGATTGGTTACTGGTACACTCCGCAATACCTTATGTCAATGTTCGACAAGAACATGATGGGTCTTGGAGAGCCTGACAAGTGGGTTGACCTGCGTTATCTGAATGGCATGATCGCCCAACACCGGGCAGCTGTTCGCCTTGCCGAACAAGCCGGGATCAGCGAAAGAGCGGAAATCAAAAAGCTGAGTGCAGAGATCCGGAAAAACGAAGCAATTGCCATAGCGGAATTATACCACTGGAAAAAGGAGTGGTATGGTGACAGTAAACCCGTGCAGGAGCCTCAGACAGCGCATCTTGGCAGCTATAACAAAACATTCGACCTGCGTTTTCTTAACGCTCTTATCGCTCATGATGAAAACGACATAAGGATGAGCAGAGAGATCCGCCTGAAATCGAGCAGGAACGAGGTACTCGACAGTGCGGATAAGGTTGAACTTGAGCGACATGAAGAGCTTGGCATGCTCATGGAGTGGCGCAAAGAGTGGTATGGCAGTTCTGGTATAAATACGCACCTATGACGACGAGAACCTACACCGTCAAGGGGATGCATTGTGCAAGCTGTGCGGCGATCATCACCAAAAAGCTCTCAAAGGTTGAGGGTATTAAAGAGGTCAATGTCAATCTTGCGACTGAGAAGGCAAAACTGGAATTTGACAATAGTGCCCTGTCGGCGGAAGCTGTCAATGATGTCATCAGTAAATACGGGTATACCTTCGCTGCTGAACAAACGGAAGACAAAGAGAGTCTGCATCCAGATTCATCAATATCCAATGCTCTCCTTCTGAAAGAGGAAAAACAGCAGGAGCTTCAGGAACAACTGGCCAAGGTGCAGTTTGCTTTGCCGGTAGCACTGCTTGTTTTTATCCTGATGATGTGGGATACCGGCTCAAGGTTTTTCACCTTTATTCCGAATCTGCCGATTCCTATGGAGTTGTTGAACATTATCTCCATGGTCATTTCCACTTATATGGTTTTCAGGATTGGGGCCCCCTTTCTGCATGGTATCGCCATGTACTTGAAAAGCGGAGCCGCGAGCATGGATACATTGATCGGGATCGGGACACTGACAGCCTATGTGTACAGTGCTGTCGTTACGCTGATTCCCTCCGTTAGAGAGTTGCTGAATATACCTGATTACACATACTTTGATGTGACCATTGTGGTGATAGGCTTTGTACTGCTTGGAAAATATCTTGAATCACGTTCAAAGATGAAAACCGGTGAGGCTATTGAAAAGCTGATCGGCCTGCAGGCTAAATCCGCCCTTGTCATAAGAGATGGGAAAGAGATTGAGATTGCGGTTGAACAAGTGAGAACTGGTGATGCTGTTATTGTGAAACCCGGTGAAAAACTCCCTGTTGACGGCATCATTACAGAGGGGTATTCGTCTATTGATGAATCGATGGTGACCGGAGAGTCGATACCGGCTGATAAAAAGCCTGGCGATCAGGTCATCGGAGGCACCATAAACAAGCAGGGATCGTTTACCTTTACCGCTTCAAACGTCGGCTCCAATACGCTGCTTGCCCGCATCATAATGATGGTTGAAGATGCTCAGGGGTCGAAGGCTCCCATACAGAACTTTGCCGATAAAATTGCAGGAGTTTTTGTCCCTGTTGTGCTCATACTGGCATTAGCTACGTTCATCATCTGGCTGACTGCCGGATCGTTTTTTCTCGGATTTTCGGGTGCACTCTCTTTTGCCATCTCAGGCCTTATCGGCATTCTCGTGATTGCCTGTCCCTGTGCGCTTGGTCTGGCAACACCGACCGCCATCATAGTCGGTATCGGTAAAGGGGCTGAATACGGCATTCTTATCCGTAACGCTGAAAGTCTTGAGAAACTCAGCTCCATTGATACTGTCGTGTTTGACAAAACAGGCACGCTTACAACAGGCACTCCACAGGTTTCTGATATCATGGCATTCAACAAGGAGAGCAGCAAGACTTCCCTGCTGCAGCTGGCTGCCAGTGCTGAAAGCCGGTCGGAACACCCTCTTGCAGTGGCAATTGTTAATGCGGCAAAAAAACAGAAGCTCTCCTTAAGCAGCATCACGGCATTTGAAGCATTCGAGGGAGTCGGCGTGTCAGCAGTGGTCGACACCATAACCGTAAGGGTACGAAAACCGCTTGAGGCCGAAAAAACCTTGCCTGAAGTAAAGAGGCTGCAGATGGAGGGGAAGAGTGTTGTGATCATTGAGAAGAACGAGGTATGCACCGGGTTGATTGCGTTGAGTGATACCGTCAAAGAAGATGCAAAAAAAGCAGTGGAGGCTCTGCACGATAAAGGGGTCAACGTCATCATGCTGACCGGGGACAACCATGCGGCGGCAACGTTCATGGCAGAACGGGTCGGTATTGACGAGGTGATCTCTGAAGTGCTGCCGCAGGAAAAGGCGAATAAAATCAAAGAACTTCAGGCGAAAGGAAGAAAGGTAGCCATGGCGGGAGACGGCATCAACGATGCTCCAGCTCTGGCACAGGCTGATGTCGGGATTGCTATGGCGACAGGAACTGATGTTGCCATAGAGTCGGCCGGTATTACCCTGCTTAAGGGTGATATCAGTAAGGTTGCACAGGCAATCACCCTGTCACGAGCAACAATGAGAGTGATCCGTCAGAACCTTTTCTGGGCGTTTATCTACAACGTCATCGGGATTCCTCTTGCTGCTGGAGCACTCTATCCTTTTTGGGGCATCTTTCTTAATCCGGTCTTTTCCGGACTTGCCATGGCAGGAAGCAGCGTTTCGGTGGTCAGCAATTCGCTTCGACTGAAAACGAAAAGACTGTAGAGGGAAGAGAGTCGGCAGTCGGCAGTTGGGGATGAAAATCACATTCGGGTTGGCGCTCTAGGGCGCTTTCCCGGCTGTGATTGTTTTCTTTTGAATCAGTGTTTATCGGGGTGACTGAACTTCAATGATATCTTCACCTGTTCTTTGGTATCCTCTTCAACTTTTGCAAGCTGTTCGTGAACAATAATCTCTGAATTCACGCCTAAATTATATTTAGCGATCTTTTTGCTTATGACCATATTAGGAACTTTGATCACTTTGTTTACTGCCTGATCATTATTCCCTTTTGGTGTAACATATATAAACAGGAGATCGGAGGCTTCGGCTATATTTAACCGTACCTCTCTCGTTATAATATTTGTTTTCGAAGAGTTGATATTTGATCCGTCACTGTTCAAGATACGCACTATCTGACCCCAACCTTGATTCGATGGAACGAACGATGCTTTTGCTTCGTCATACTTTTCGTGATCGCGAATCTGCACATACAGTTTAGCCTCACAGGTTTTAGCGTCGATGAAAATAATTGACACCAGTAGTCCTAAGACTATGAGAATGTGTTTCATAATCACGAGTTTTATAATGAATAATAATAAAGAATGATATATACTGTAATCTCACTATTGCGACTTATAAATACTCACAGAAAAAAATAAAATATTTTCTTTTTCCTCAACCGAATAAATAGTGATAATTATAAGATGGCATAACTAATTTATTAGTGGGGGCTTGTGCCAGCGCTCATTGTACTATACAACTTCTTTTTTTAACAACAGACTAATAAAAAAAATATTCCTCGAAACGCCAAACATTTAACACCATTTTTACACTTTATAACACAAATAAATCATTCTCATAAACATGAATATAGTGACTGCAGCTTTACTGTGGAAGCAATACATTGCCAACGGAAAGCGACTCTCCTTAGAAAACTGCTCCTGAACGAGCAAAAGCAACATGATATAAGGTATTGTCATTGATCCGCACTGACATTTTATTCACAGGACGATGTTTTTTTGACTTTTTCAGTCTGTCATGAATTCGTATAACAGTACCTGTCTCTATTTTTTTTAATTTCAAGCCTGCTTCAACTCCGACATTTATTATTAAATGAATTTTTTCTTTACCCATTAAAATATTGCATTGCTTTATTTCCATATTACTGAAAATAAGATCTATTACTTTACCAGCCTTTTCTTTTTCAACTGCTTTATTAATGATATTTGGAACCTTACCGATTATAGTATTGAGATTGATAGCAAGCTTTGCAGCAATTGAATCTCTTATAGCATGATGAAAGAGATCGTCACCTAAATTTATAAACCGATTATGTGGAGCAAGAGCAAAATCAAAATTCTTCACTTTTAATGTTTTAGTTGGCGCATCAAATATTAACTGGCCGCTTGCAACCAGATCATCATCTTTATCTGTAATTACATTTACAGACAGACCACTCGTTGATGCATATGCTTTTATATTTTTAATAACGCGAGTTCGGCCTTTTGCAGAAAAAGCTTTCCCCTGAAATAATTTGTTTAAGTTTTCATTTATTTCTTCAAAAGAAGTGAACGCATATATGTAAAGATTGGATTTATTCAGTTCATCATTCTGTTTCATCACCTTAAACTCCGGCAAAGGATTTTGTTGTACTTGTGCTGTTGAATCAGTTACAATAAACGTCTTTGCATGCATATTAGTAATACAAATGATATCTGATGACGTTAGAATCATTTTACCCTTTATATCACTGCAAATAAACTTTATCCAGATTTTCCCTTGTCTGCTGGTTATAAGAATAGGCTCCTGCAGATCAGACCAGATCTTTGTGAGCGTTGGTTTCAGTGTCGCAGCTTTGTATATCTCTTTATCAAGCATTACTGTCAGTGCCCGGCTATTTTCATTTAATGCATCGGCAAGCCTGCTTTCCAGATTTTTTTTAAACGGTCCTATCTGCAAAATTGGTTTTTCAACCCACTGATATTTTTTGATCCTGAAGCGGGTAACAATACACCAGTTTTTATCTATGTTAACCGGTGTTGATAAGGTAATGATAAGGCTTGTATGGATCGGCTTTACCAACCCTGTCAAAAATTTTCCATACTTGCTGTTTTCAATTTTCGCATCGACAATTACCGGAAAGGTAC
>CAIVCU010000237.1 GCA_903904495.1 uncultured Chlorobiaceae bacterium | reverse complement strand
CCCGACATTAATCCTTCATGGTGACGACGATCAGATTGTCCCGATTGCAGCTGCAGCTTTACGTTCAGCTAAACTGGTGAAAAATGCAACACTGAAGATTTACGAGGGAGCGCCTCACGGTCTGGCGGAAACGCACAAAGAGAGGCTCAATAGTGACCTGCTGGAATTTCTGAAAAGTTGAACGTAAGGCCAAACACTATTGCAATGACCTGACCATGTCCATGAAACAGATTCGGTTCCTTGTAGCAGCTGGACTTTTTTTTCTCGTTGCCTGCGACGCTCGAAATTCATTCGATAGCAAAAATGCATCAAAACCCTTGCAGTTTTCTGAAGGGAAAAAACTTTACGAATCCAACTGCTCCAGATGTCATGATATAGGTATGTCCGGAGCTCCAAAACTTAGTGACAAAAAAGATTGGAGTGATCGCATTGTTGATGGAGAAGATGTCATGCTTAGAAAAGCAATTGCCGGCATCGAAGGTAAAAACGGGACGATGCCGCCAAAAGGAGGCCGTTACAATCTTACCGATGAACAAGTAAAAATGGCCATCCAATACATGATTTCCAAAATAGACACAACAAATTCAAATACCAGAATATACCCCACCATGCATTGATGCATTAATCACCCATCCAATTACTCTTTGACGGTAATTGTCCCCACCATATCTTCATGTCCGTCACCACAGACAATATCGCAATGAAATGCAAAAACCCCTGTTTTAACAGGCACTACACGTATTCTGGTAACTTTACCCTGTAAAAGATCCGCATGTATTTGCAGGTCAGGGCAAAAGAATCCGTGGAGTCTATCCAGTGCGGTGATTTCCAAAACCACAGGCACACCTTTCTTGAGCGTGATCTCTTTAGGTGAATACTCAAACTTCTTTGCAGTCATTTTTATGACCTGCTCCTGTTGCTCGGCACAAACCTTACTGTAACCAGTGCCGACGACGAGAACAATCAGAAAAATTCCTATAATTTCTGGCCTTATGGTTATTTTTTTCATTGCTTAAACTTTTGTGACAGGATATTCGGTTAAGACACAATCGTTCTGTTTCGGTCTTGTATCTATCTCCCGAAAACCTAACCCCTTATAGGGAGCAGTCGGGTCCCATGGAATCGGTGCGCGCTTGGCTACTGAACCGGGAGCCGGCAGCGGATAGATGGAGGATTTGGCCGCATGGTGTGGAATATGCCCCGTGAAATGATTGTGTTCCTGATGAATGTGACCGTAGAATACAGTCACATGCTTGAAGGGCATAAGCAATGTCACCACCTTGTCTCCATCGCGTGTCGCCCAGTCCCATTGTGGGTAGAGGTCAAAAAGAGGCCGATGGGTTAAAACGACGATTTGCGCATTCTTGTCAATTTTTTTCAATGTGTCGCCCAGCCAGACCAATTGTGCTTCTCCAACGCTCCCTCTCGGATCAGAGACATTGTCAATGGTGATGAAATGGACACCTTTATGATTGAACGTATAGTGTGTTTCTCCAAAGAATTCCTTGTATGCGGCACCGTTGTCCAATGACGCATCATGTTCTCCCGGAATGAGCCGGATGTTCTTGACCTTCAACTGGCTGATGATATCCTTGAATTCTCTCAGACGTTTTCTGCGTTCCTGCGGGTCATCGGTTGTATGGGTCAAATCACCGGTGAAGACTATAAAATCAGGTTGGTTTGTTAAACTATTGACAGCGGCAACGGCTTTTTGAAGAGTTCCTTTCGCATCCGGGTTTAATTGAGCACCTTCAAATCCCCAATGTGTATCCGAGAGTTGAACAAAGAAAAAATCATCTGCAGCAGCACTCTTGCCTATAGCATCTACCAGAGTACCCAGCCCGGAGAAAAACACCACTCCACCCATTCCAGCTAACTTTAAGAAATCCCGCCTGTCCATCTCATTCATGACTTCTCCTTTTTAATTGGTTTCAACGAAGATGATTTAAAATATAACGGCCTGAATAGTCGCCACGTATCAATATTTTAATCATTACCTGAAGTCACAGAGAATTAGTTCCCTGCATAGTTCATGACAGAAAACCCCTGGGTTTTAAAAATCCTACAACTTTGTCGGGCCCCGGGCGGTCAATTGAATTTCCAGACACATTGAACATTCTTGACAGAATCGCCTTGTCCACTTGCGTTTGCAAGGGCTTTCCAGTATTCTTGACTCTCATGCCGCGGCAAACTCTTTCAGTACCAGTCAAGGCTATTGCCCGCACATGACGAGAATCCAGTTGGGTAAGTAGCTCAATTTTTTCCTTAAACTCTTTGCCTGTATGCAGTATTGTATATATAGAAGGCAGAAGCCCATCAAAACGGACATCAAGTATCCCACCCCTTATGGAGATAACTACTCCAGCATTTCCATTTGTTTCTGATTGATCCATCATCAACGGGTATAACGGTGAATATTAGAACCCGAAAGAAAACACTTCTCTTGATGTATCTCTTTTGCCGATTTGCTATAAATCCTCTTTTATCGTTATATATAAATATTATAT
>CAIVCU010000236.1 GCA_903904495.1 uncultured Chlorobiaceae bacterium | reverse complement strand
TTCACCTGCCGGCCATTATCAAACACCTCTTCAACATCCATAAACCAGCTTCCTCCTTTCAGTGAGAGATCAGGCCGGCCGTCTACGCAGCCATAGAGCAACACTGTTTTGCCACTGAACGGCAGGAGGCCATTGGACGGGAGATAGTTCAAACGGGAACTGCTGTAGGCGGCGAAACAGAAGAGCACAAAAAGAGAGTAGCTTAGCGCACTGAGGAATCCCGGATACGGCCCTTTTGATTTGATATTTTCAAAAAGAAGAGTACCGAGAAGAAGGGAAAATGAAAGTGCACTGCCCAGCATCCATCCCTCAAGCGGCATGGGAATGCTGGTACCTGAAACAATTCCGAAAATAACTACGACGAGCAGGCGCACAGCCGGATAGGGTGCGGAGGAGAACGGCAGGGATTGCCTCAGATCATTTATATTTTTTACATCAGGCAACTCATTGAGTTGTAAGGAAAATTATTGGTGATTGACTCTATTTTACTATTATATTACGCAATATAACCAATTCACACGGGAGGACAAAAAAACAAAAGCCCCAAAAAAGGGGGCTTATATGACTGTGAAATGTTTTGCAGATGAGCTTACTGATGATCTTTGTTCAGTTACCGAACAGCAGGCGCCGAAACAAATGTCTTCGGAACAACAATTGGTATAGGAATATTTTCAAGGAAAGATCCTGCACCTTTTGCTAAAATAGCGCCCCGGGTTGTTGAAATTGCCAATGAAACAGGTGTAACAAGAAAACCGTCCGGATATCTCACTTTTCCATCTTCTGATAAAAAATGCTCAAAGCCATCAACAGAGAATAATGTCGCAGTTTCGGCTTGAGCCACTTCCTTATTTATGCTCACCCTTATCACTCTAACCACAACCCTTACATTAAGCTGTGACTGATTGATTTCAATAGTCGTTCCTACTTCAAAATTAAATGTTTCTTTGGAATCTATATTTTCCTGTTGTTTAAAAGCAAAAGCAAGGAACTTGAATCCTTCAATTTTTATAGCTATTACATCTCTATTACTCATAGTTATCAAGCAGCCTGACTAGATTCATCTACCGTCCATTCAATAGTATTTTTTTCAGAACTTAAAACAACATCCGGCATTTTGATATCACTTGGATTACGGGATACGTTATTCCAGGGATTTTTATGATACTGAATTCCAAAAATCTTCTGGCATTTTAATTCCAGATGAAAATCCAGAAATTCTTTGCCTAATGCCACTTCAAGTGCAGTTATAGTTTTAAATGTGGGGTTTGCCCATCCAGATAAAACTCTACTGATATAGGATTCCTTTTTGCCCAACTTTCCGGCAAGCTCTCTCTGAGTCATTCCTGTCTCAACCAGTAACTCATTGATCTTTATAGCAAACTCACCCTGACGTCTTACAAAATGTTTCGTATAAGGGGATATCTTTGCCAGGGTTTGTTTCAGCAGTGATGACATGATAGTCTTAGTTTGATGTAAAGTTTAGATTCCCACTTAAAAAACCTGTAGTCGAATCAATAACGATTTCACCGGATTGTTGACGAGCTGAAATCAGTCCATCAATTATTTGAAGCTTCTCTGCAATGGCATTAAGGGTTGAATCCTCCTGATATGTGCGAGTTCTCTTTATACCGCCACACCCGGCAACCAACAAAGCACTTGACCAGCGCAAACAAAACAGCCTGAGCGGGCCATTATTATAATGAAGAGCACTCAGCGAATCCAGGATTGAGCCTTCAGGTTTAAAAAACTCCTCTTTGAATCCCTGACTCTCAACCATATCTCCAACTCGTGAAACCAGGCTTTCAAAGTCATAAGATTCTGTTATTTCCTTTTTGGAAAGAAACTTATCCAACTCAGTATTCTCTTCATCTTCAAAACGGATCGTATAGAGCGACCCTCCCGGCCCATGATCGTAATACTCTATCTGAAAACCGGATTTCACCTATAAGTTAAGTCACAGGGTTTAAAAAACAAAGAGATCAAACTTCCTGGGAGAATAAGGTAAGATTTTTGTGGCGGCAAAAACAGAAAAAGCAACAACTGCTTTGAAGAACCTGCAAAACACTGCGAATCGATATCTTAAAGAATTGTATATTCTTCTTTTTTTATCAAGCCTCTAATCCTTTTTATCTGCATGCTTGTCAAAGAGATACTGAACGCTGCCGAAAAACCTGTATTCAGCTTTGAGTTTTTTCCCCCGAAAAAAGATGAAGAGTGGGAAAAGCTGTTTGAAACCATTGCTGCACTCTCACCGCTCAACCCTACATATGTAAGCGTTACCTATGGTGCCGGTGGATCGACCCGTTCAAGAACCCATAATCTGGTTACAAGGATTCAGAATGAAACAGGGCTGACTGTCGTCTCTCATCTGACCTGCATCTGCTCAGACAGAGATGAGACAGGAACGATTCTCGAAAACTACCAGAATAACGGCATCAACAATGTCCTTGCTCTTCGTGGTGACAAACCTGCCGGAGTGGCTACTATTGATGATGCCATCAAGGATTTCCCGCATGCCATAGATCTAGTCCGCTTCATAAAAACAAACTATCCTGCTATTGGTGTAGGGGTTGCGGGGTTTCCTGAAGGGCACCCTGAAACACCGAACAGAATGAAAGAGATTGAGTATCTGAAAGAAAAAATCGATGCCGGAGCCGACTATATTGTTACACAGCTCTATTTCGATAACCGGGACTATTTTGACTTTGTCGAACGCTGCACCATCGCCGGTATTACGGTTCCAATTATTCCTGGAATCATGCCGATCACAACACAAAAAGGCATGATCAGAATGTCGGAGCTGGCACTCGGTGCGAGAATTCCTGCTCCTCTGCTATCCAGAGTCCTGCATGCCGAAAATGATGCTGACGTAGCATCAATCGGTATCGAGTGGGCAACAAATCAGGTTCAGGAGTTGATCGACCATCATATCAGAGGTATTCATTTCTATACACTGAACATGGCCGATGCTACCCTTCGAATTTTTAATAATATCCACCAGTAACCGCCTTAACACAACAC
>CAIVCU010000235.1 GCA_903904495.1 uncultured Chlorobiaceae bacterium | reverse complement strand
TGGGATGGCCAAGAAAGTAGCGTGCAGAAGCCAACGCTGCAAGTTTCAGGTTATCATAGGTATATTCTTTTGCTATAATGGCCCGCCAACCGTCAGTACCGAATTTAACTTGCATTCTTTATTGATTTTGATATAATGGGAATTGAAACTTATCAAGTCGTTTTCAAGACAAATAAGTCACAAAATACTGTTTCCGAGTCGTTCATCCAATTATCTCTCCAGTTTGATGTCAAAGAAGCTTTTTGTTTTAGCAGGTGAGGTTTCAGGAGATATGCATGCTGCCGGAGTTATTGCTGAACTGTTGAAAGCAAGACCTGATGTTACGGTGTTTGGTATCGGCGGTCAGAAACTTCGGGCTCTTGGCGCCGAACTGCTTTATGATTCCTCACAGATGAGCATCATGGGGTTTGTTGATGTGCTGAAGCATTCAGGATTTCTTCGACGGGTAATTCGTGACCTCAAGGCAGCTGTACGCAGGGAAAAACCTCAAGCTGCTTTTCTCATTGATTATCCGGGGATGAATCTTTTGATGGCCCGATTTTTTCATGAGCTCGGCATTCCGGTCATCTTTTATATCTCTCCTCAGGTCTGGGCATGGAAAGAGGGTCGGGTAAAAGCTATCAGACGTGATATTGACAGGCTGCTTGTTATCTTTAATTTTGAGGTTGAATTTTTTAACCGGCATGGCATCAATGCGGAATTTGTCGGCCATCCGGTTATTGAACAGCTTGCAGAACTCTCTTTTCCTTCAAAAGACTCTTTTTTGAAGAAGCATAATCTTCCGTCCGATATAAGGCTTATCGGCCTGCTTCCCGGAAGCCGCTCTCAGGAGATTGCGCATATCCTGCCGGAAATGCTTAAAGCCGGCAGGATGCTGAGCAAGGATTACCGGGTGGTATTTCTTTTCGGCCGTGCTCCGCACCTCGATGACTCCAGTTATCATGTTTTATCTCACTACCGTGATCTTTCCATTATTACGTGTTCAGCCTATGAGGTCATGCAGTTCAGCGATCTAGCTCTGGTGACCTCGGGAACTGCAACTCTTGAATCGCTTTGTTTTGGCGTACCAATGATTGTTGTCTATAAAACGGGAATGCTTAACTACATGATAGGCCGTCTCGTCGTAAAGCTTAAAAATATATCGCTGGCTAATATAGTAGCCAAAGGACTTGGGAGCAGTGAAAGGGTAGTACCGGAGCTTATCCAGCATGAGGCCAATGGAGCGGAAATATACCGGCATGCCAGAATGATTCTTGATAACCCTGAATCAGCTGCCGCTATGCGCCGGGAGTTACTTGCGGCACGTGATAATCTTGCCAGTGCTTCTCCTTCAAAAAAAGTCGCGGATGTCTTGCAGGAATATCTTTAAACAAAGAGAATGTAACTATGGAAAAAGCTGTTGACTACCTCGTCGGTCATCCTGTACTGTTTGTTATCGCTGTCATCTTTGCGATCATGATCCTCTTCTCTTTTTTGAGAGGGGTCATGCGGTTATTTCTTGTGACAGCTGCTGTTCTGGTGCTTTATGCGGCTTATCTCCAGCTCACAGGTGGTGCAACACATGAAGCTTTTCAGCATATCGGTCTCTGGTTCAGCACTATGTTTCATGCAATCATCACTATGCTCGGTCATCTTTTTGACTTTCTGAAATCTCCGAAAAAGTAACTGCTCATTGTTACCTCAAGGTTAAGGCGATCGCTCCGGTAGGACAGCTTTCGGTTATCTGGTCAGTGTCAAAGGCTGCATTGCCCTCTATCTGTTCAAGTATCCGGACACAGATTCCGCAGTCAACGCACTTTTCCCTTTCCATGCTTATATCGGTTGTTTCCGCTTTATAAAAGCCCGAATGATCATGTTTTTCTGCTTGTTGCAAGGGATTGAAGCGATTCGAAAGCTCCCTCAAACGGCAATCCGTGATAGCGCTGCAACGGCATTGAAGGCATCTTTCAGCTTCCTGGCGGGCAAAATCCGCTGAATAACCCAAAGCAACTTCCATGAAATTTTTTGAGCGGCTCTCCAGAGAAAGCTCAGGCACAGGGACTCTTTCTGCAGGCGGTTTTCTCTGGTAGAACGCGAGAGGGGCTTCATCCCTTGCTCCAAAGGAGGAGTTGAAAGAGTGTTTCTCTGCAGTTATAATTTCACCGTTTAAAAAGAGGTTGATGGCATGAGCTGCCCGTTTCCCCTGCTCAACAGCGCGGATTGCAATATCGGGACCTGTTACACAATCACCTCCGGCAAAAATCCATGGAGTTTCTGTCTGCAGCGTCTCGGGATTTACTTTAAGTTTCCCTCCCTGCTCAACACCTATTTGTGCGGAATTTCCTGCAGCTGGATCAATCTGCTGACCGATTGCCGATATTATCGTGTCTGCAGGTATTGTGAACTCTGAACCTTCGACAGGTATCGGCTTTCTCCTGCCGCTCTTGTCCGGTTCACCCGGCTGCATGCGTATCGCCGTGAGTTCAAGCGTACCGTTAACGGTTCTGATCTCCGTAGGAGCTGCATGCTCAATGAGCGTAATGCCTTCAGCAAGAGCTTCATCTATTTCGGCTGTATTTGCCGGCATCTCATATTTTGAACGCCGATAAAGGATAGTTACGGTTGACGCTCCAAGACGGATTGCAGTTCTTGCAGCATCAATAGCGGTATCACCGCCCCCGGTAACAATGACACGTTCTCCTGGATTCTTTTGTTCACTGCAGGCCGCTGCACGAAGAAATTCAATACCGCTGGTCACTCCGGGTTCATGCTCACCGGAAATGTTCATATACGCTGCTATTTGTGCACCAACAGCAAGAAAAAGAGCATCGTAGTCATTTTTCAGTGCTTCGGCAGTGATCTCTTTGCCGAATGTTGTTTTGACGCGGAACTCAACACCCATGGCGAGCAGGGTTGCAATATCACTCTCTATGACACTGTCCGGAAGTCTGAAGCGGGGAATGCCGTAGCGCAACATACCTCCGGGCCGGGCACCGGATTCAAAAACAGTTACCGCATGTCCATTGCGGAGAAGGAAATAAGCTGCGCTGAGTCCGGCTGGTCCGGAGCCTATGACAGCTACTTTTTTTCCTGTTTTTGGTGCACTTTCCGGGACAAACCGGTCGGATCGTTCACTGTCCCTGTCAGCAGCATACCGCTTTAAGGAACAGATGGAAACAGGAGTATCTAAGCCATGTCTTCTGCACTCATCCTCACAGGGCGCCGGACATATTCTTCCGAGAATTCCCGGCAGAGGAATGGTGTCCTTGATTATTTTTATGGCTGCATTGTCATTTTGTGCTGAAATTGCCGCAACAAAGTCAGGTATATCGCAACCGGCAGGGCATGACAGCTCGCAAGGTCCCATGCAATCTCCGCTGTGTTCCTCGATTATTTTCTCAAGGCTCTGACGCCTCATCGAGTTCAGCGTTTCATTATCGGTTTCTATCACCATTCCGTCCGACACGAGCGTGTGGCAGGCTGGAACAAAACGGTTTTTCCCTTTGATCTCCACAATGCACATCCAGCATGAACCCGTTTCGTGCAGGGAATCCAGAAAACAAAGGGTTGGAATCTCAATGCCTGCGGTCGTAGCAGCATCAAGAATCGAGTGAGCCGGTGAGGCTGAAACGAGTTTTCCGTTGATGGTAAGCGAGAGTGGATTCATGGATTTTGTCCAAAGTTCTGTTCTATATAGCGGGCAACTTTTTCAAGAAGCCACATTGGCGTTGAGGTTGCACCACATACGCCGATATTGTCAACCGTATTGCCGTCACTGTTCTTCAGCCATGGTTTCTGGATTTCATCGATATCTTCAATAAAGTAGCTGTGAGGATTTGCTGCCTTACAGATATTGAAAAGTACCTGGCCATTTGAACTTTTTTTCCCTGCCACGAAGATAATTACGTCATTGGCAAGAGAGAAGTCATGAAGTTTCTGGTTTCTGCTTGATACCTGGCGGCAAATCGTATCCTTGAAGAGATGCTGCGGCATAGGGAGCACCTTGGTCATATCTGCCGTAATGTCAATATCACGGATTGCCAGCCATGGAGACGGATTGCCGGAACCGGCTTGTGCGAAATAGTGTTCAAGATTGCCTTTAAGCTCATAAAATCCCGGAATATCCATGGTTGTCTGGGAAATAAGAGCTGTTTTCTTTGCCGGGTCAAGCGCCTTTATCTCTTCCAGGTCGCTGAGGTCCGGATGTTTGATAATGACGGCGCTATTATCGCACTGCCCGTTGATGCCGATAACTTCAGGATGCGTATGTTTACCGTATATGATGATCTGGTATCCCAGTTTGTGGAGCATTCTGGTCGTACGCTGCAGTCGGGAAACCACCGGACAGGTTGTATCCGTAATGGTCAGATTGTTTTCCCTGGCAATCCTGTAGGTTGAAGGTGGCTCTCCATGTGCCCGGATAAGCACCTGAGCATTTTTGAGCTTTTTAAAAGCAGATTCGTCAACAGTGATAAGACCGAGAGCCTCCAGTCGTTTCACCTCAACCTCATTATGGACAACATCGCCGAAAGAGTACAATCCTCCCTCAGTCTGAAGCTTTTCTTCAGCGACATATATGGTTCCCTGCACTCCAATGCAGAATCCTGAGGAAGTTCTGTCGAGGTTTACTTTCACGCTGTACCGTTTTAAGTCAAATATCAAAAATCACCAATCGAAAATGAAAGTAACAAGTAAGGATACAAAAGGCAAAAGCGAAAAGAAGAGCAACGTCATTTATCGGAAGAGATAGAGGACTTTCCATTCGGATGTCACACTTCCACCAGTTCAACATCCGGCAGCTCTGAACCCATGAAAAGCTGATAGAGCAGACTGAATTTTTGAGGCAGATCGCTCACCAGCAGGTGCGGAGAGCCGACTGTCCCGGCAGGGTTAAGGAGTTCTGACTCCGTCATCAGTTGTTTTGTTCTGAGAGCTACAGCTTCTGCGGAGTCGATGATACGGATTTCCTGACCGATTGTTTCTGCAATTACCTGACGAAGAATCGGGTAGTGTGTACAGCCGAGTACAAGCGTATCAATTCGTTGGTTACTGATTTCTGAGAGATATTCCTTTGCAATAAGTTTTGTCGCGGGATGATCGATAAAGCCCTCCTCAGCGAGCGGGACAAAGAGAGGGCAGGCTTGCGAGACAACCTCGATATCAGGATTGAGCAGGTTGATAGCGCAGGCATAGGCATTTGAAGAGACAGTGGCCTGAGTGCCGATGACACCGATACGGTTATTTCTTGTTGCTTTCACCGCCAGTTCTGCACCGGCTTTCAAAACTCCGATAACGGGAATTGCGCCGCATGCATTCTCAACAACATCGAGCGCCAGCGCCGAAACGGTATTGCAGGCGACAATGATCATTTTTGGCTGATAGCGCATGAGAATGGCAATATCGTCAGAAGCATACTTCCTGATGGTAACCTGGGACTTCGGGCCGTAAGGAACTCTTGCTGTATCGCCAAAATAGATAATCCGCTCGGAAGGAAGGGCTGCCTGAACCGCCTTGACAACAGTCAGTCCGCCAATTCCCGAATCAAAAATTCCGATTGGACTCTCTGAGGTAACACTATGAATCATTGCCGGTGGGAATAATGTACAACTGTCAATAATTAAAAAGCTTACGCTATACGTTAAAACGGAAGACAATGACATCGCCGTCTTTGACAATGTATTCCTTGCCTTCCGAGCGGAGTTTGCCGGCCACTTTGACTTTCTGCTCCGAACCTAACTCAATAAGATCAAGATATGACATTACTTCCGCCCGGATAAACCCTTTTTCAAAATCGGAATGGATCGCACCCGCAGCTTCCGGTGCAGCAGCGCCTTTGCGAATTGTCCATGCATGAACCTCTTTTTCACCAGCAGTAAAATAGGTCTGCAGTCCGAGCAGATCATACGCTGTTTTAATCAGTCGATCAAGGCCCGACATGTTCAGGCCAATGCTTTCGAGAAATTCCGGCCGTTCTTCTTCAGGAAGTTCGGCTATATCGGCTTCTGTCTGTGCACTGATAATCAGCATTTTTGCACCGGATGCCGCTGCTACTTCCGCGACTTTTTTTGAATAATCATTTCCATCAGGGAGGTCTGATTCAGCAACATTGGCGGCAAAAAGGATGGGTTTTGACGATAAAAGGAAAAACTGCCGGGCCATTTCTTTTTCTTCAGCAGTTTCAATAATATTTCGTGCGGGAATACCATCACTGAGTCCACTGATTATTTTTTCAGCGAGATCAACCTGCATCAGCAGATCTTTTTCTTTTTTGGCATTTTTTCTGAGACGTTCAATCCGGCGCTCCATACTGTCAAGGTCAGCCAGCATCAGCTCCGTTTCAATAGTGACAATATCGTCAGCAGGGTCGATACGGCCTTCGACATGGATGATGTTATCATCATCAAAACATCGAACGACATGCACAATCGCATCAACCTCCCTGATATGTGACAGGAACTGGTTCCCCAGGCCTTCTCCCTTGCTTGCCCCTTTTACAAGGCCTGCGATATCAACAATTTCAAGCGTTGCAGGAACAAGAGTCGGTGTATGAACGACATCGGCAATCTGCTGCATTCGCTCGTCAGGCACCAGGACAGTTCCGACATTGGGTTCTATGGTACAGAATG
>CAIVCU010000234.1 GCA_903904495.1 uncultured Chlorobiaceae bacterium | reverse complement strand
GGTGTCGGGGTCCGGATAGAACCTCCACTCCTTGTTGACAATCAGTCGTGCGCCATAGCTGAACGTGAAATATGACCATCCCCACTGCATAAGCACAAAGACCCGGTGACGGAAGCTGGTAAGGAAATAGATATGCACCAGCAGCCAGGTGAACCATGCTAAAATGCCATCAAATTTCAGGTTTCCGAATTCAACGATAGCCTTGTTTTTGCCAATGGTTGCCATCTGGCCTTTATCTCGATACCTGAAAAGTTTTCTTGTTTTTGATTTCAGATCAAGTACAATGTTTTTTCCAATGGTTCGTCCCTGTTGCAAGGCAACAGGCGCAAGCCCGGGCAGTACCGTTCCGTTCTCCAGTGCAAAATGAGCAAGGTCACCACCGACAAATATTTCCGGATGCCCTGGCACGCTGAGGTCTTCACTTACAATGATACGTCCGATCCGGTCGGTTTCAAGCCCGATGGTTCTGCCGATCTCTATTGCGGTAACACCGGCAGCCCAAAGCACCGTTGCTGCTTCAATGCGTTCTTTGCCGATTTGCACCCCGTTTGCATCTACGTTGCTGACCAGGCTGCTTGTCCAGACCTGCACGCCGAGTTTCTCAAGGGATCTGGTTGCCTTGCTTGCAAGCTCAGGATCAAAAGATCCAAGAATGCGGGGAGCGGCTTCAAGGATAAAAATCCGGGTAAGTTTCGGATCAATGTTCCGATAAAATTTAGACAGGGTGTAGCGGCTCATTTCACCGATTGAACCAGCCAGCTCCACTCCAGTCGGCCCGCCGCCGACAATGACAAATGTCAGTAGTTTTTTTCGTTCAACGGGGTCTTTTGTTCTCTCAGCCCGCTCATAAGCCTCCATGACCCGGCGGCGGATCTCTTTTGCCTGAGCAAGGGTTTTCAGCCCGGGTGCAAACTCTTCCCACTGGTTGTTGCCGAAATAGTGATGCTGCACGCCGCAGGCAAGGATCAGATAGTCGTAAGGGATATCGCCAAAATCGGTAATCACGATTTTATTCACGATATCGACGTTTGTGACAATACCCTTGAAAACGGTTATGTTCCGGTAATTTGCAAGCATATTTCTGAGCGGAGCAGCAATATCTCCCTCCCCGAGCGCAGCCATTGCCACCTGGTAAAGCAGAGGCTGGAAAAGGTGATAGTTTTTCCTGTCGATGAGTGTAATCTCAAGATCCACATTATTGCCCAGTATTCTGGCAGCATTCAGCCCGGCAAAACCGCCTCCAACAATCACAACCTGCTTTTTCATATTCAGTGCCGCCTTCAAATAAATACTTGGAGTTTTCTCTCTCTATTTTTGCAAAATAATGGTAATACCGAAAGAAAACGGAATAAAGTAAAAAAAGAAAGAAATTTCCATCAGCTGTTTTGCGATTTGCACCAGAATCTCACTTTCGACGAGTGTTATAGTAATGAAGAGTTCTTCGGGGAATATTCGTTGTAGCAGGGGATCATTTATTCAGGTCAGACGTTCGATGATGTCGCTGTGTTGGGGAAATTTTTTCAGCAGCGTTGTTCTGTCAGCAAACGTAAAGTCTCTGAATTCAAACCCTGGAGCGACGACGCAGCTCACCAACGTATAGCTTTCGCTTTCAGGATTTTCGAGACATGCGCCAAACCAGCTTTCCGCCGGGACGGTTTCCTGCAGGACTTCACTGTTTTCTGCAGAAAGTCCGAGCGTAGAGCTTGAAGGGGCTCCTTTTTTGGGAAACATATAAACCTTCAGGGGATCGCCGGCATGAAAGAACCATAGCTCGTCTGAATGAATTCTATGCAGTTTTGAGCGATCCGTGCCTTTGAGCAGATAGTAAATAGCTGTCGCGTAAGAGCGGGAGCCATTAAAGGGAGTGGTATGAGTGAAAGCATAGGAACCGCTGCTGCGGTAGGTTTCGCGGTAGTACCCTCCTTCAGGATGGTGTACAAGCTGCAGGCGATCTATCCAGAATTCAGCTTTTTGCATAGAGTTGTTCACGGATTTTTCCAGTTTTCAGCCGGGAGGCATCGGCAAGTTTTTGGCGGAACTCAATCAGGGATGCCATCAGGCTGGTATCGGAAAGTGCAAGGATCTGAATGGCCAGCAGTGCGGCATTTCGGGCATTATCAATGCCGACGGTAGCTACCGGGATGCCTGCAGGCATTTGCACAATGGAGTAAAGAGAATCCTGTCCATTGAGCCTCTGACTGAAAATAGGAACACCGATAACAGGAAGTACGGTCAAGGCGGCCGTTACGCCAGGAAGATGTGCGGCACCACCCGCTCCGGCGATGATGACTTTAAGGCCTCGTTCTATGGCTGAAGATGCATATTTCTCAAGGTCATGCGGTGTTCTGTGCGCTGAAATAACGGAACTCTCCGAGGAAATGCCGAATTCGTCAAGAACCAGTGCGGCTTCCTTCATTATCTCGAAATCGGAGTCCGAACCCATCAATATGCCGACAAGGGCTGTGTTTTTTCCCGGTATGTTTTTAATCATAAAAAAGGATTGTTGATGGCCTGCTTTGTAACCTGTTTCAAGGCTAATGATTTATGAAATTACCGAGTTTTATGTATTTTCCCGTGACATGAATTTAAAAAAATAATACTTGTAGAGGAAGATTAACAATGGCAACTAATCTTGCAGTAAAGTACAGTAATCCCGGACCTCGTTACACAAGCTATCCTACCATTCCTTCATGGAGCACCGATGGCGTGACTCAGGAGCAGTGGAAAGAGGCAATGGTCAAAGGTTTTAACGACAGCAACGAAACAACCGGAATAAGCCTGTATATTCACATCCCCTACTGTGAGAATCACTGTTATTTCTGTGGTTGCAATGCTCACCGTACTCAGGACCACTCCTATGAAACGCCATATCTTGAGGCGTTGCTTAAGGAATGGCAGATGTATACCGATGTTTTTCCGGGCAGGCTCAATGTCAAGGAACTGCACATCGGCGGCGGCACCCCTACTTTTTTCAGTCCTGAAAATCTGACCAGGCTTATTGACGGTATATGCAAGCACGTCAATAAAATGGACAACTATATGTTCAGCTTCGAAACTAATCCCCGCTCGACATCGAAAAAACATCTTGAAGCGCTTTACAATGTCGGGTTCCGACGCATGAGTTTCGGAATCCAGGATTTCGACCCTGTCGTACAGGAGGAAATCAACCGTCTCCAATCATTCGAGCTGGTTAAGGAAAAGGTTGATCTTGCACGTGAGATCGGATTTACCTCGGTTAATTTTGATCTTGTCTATGGTCTTCCAAAGCAGACCCTTGCCACCATTACTGATACCATCCAGAAGGTTATGGAGCTGAAGCCCGATCGTCTGGCTTTTTATGCCTACGGTCATAATCCGCACATGTATGAAGGACAGCGGAAGTTCAATGAGGCGGATCTTCCTGTTGGTGATGTCAAGCAGGAGCTCTATGACAAAGGCAGTGCAATGCTGGAGTCTATCGGTTATCATGAGATTGGTATGGACCATTTCGCACTGGAAGGTGACGCCTTGTATATAGCGGCGAAAAACGGGACACTCCACCGCAATTTCATGGGTTATACAGAAAATACCACTCAGATGATGCTGGCTCTCGGATCATCATCCATCAGCGACACATGGTACGCTTTCGCTCAGAATGAACGGTCTGACGATGACTATATCAAAGTTGTAAATGAAGGACGGTTCCCGCTGCATCGCGGTCATCTGCTTACTGATGAGGATCTTGTGCTTCGCCGTCATATCCTGAACCTGATGTGCCGGCAGGAAACATCGTGGCAGGATCCTGAACTTTACTGCGACGAACTGGATATTGCTCTTTATCGTCTTGAAGATATGGAGAATGACGGTTTGGTTGTTCTCGGTGACAAGGGAGTGCGTGTTACGGAAGTAGGCATACCTTTTCTCAGAAATATCTGCATGGCTTTCGATGCACGGCTATGGAGTTCCGACAGTCTCTCAAAGGCGTATAATGTATCACGGGATATCCAGAAGACCTATATTGAGAAAGCCCGGCTAGCAAAAGCTCAACAGGTTAGCTGATCCAGAGATTCAGTTCAATAAAAAGGGTGATCACGGTCACCCTTTTTTTATGTCAATTTTATGAAAAAAAAAATAAAAATAGGGTTCATCGGTAGTGGATGGGCTAAAATAGCTCAAGCTCCGGCATTCTCATTGATGGATAATGTAGAGCTTTCGGCAGTGGCAAGC